>DATIYJ010000008.1 GCA_035517655.1 Nitrospiria bacterium
TTTCCCGTAAAACCTCAGAAAGACCACCAGCCCAATAATACTCAAACCGATCATCAAAATGTCATTCTTTTGAAATCGTGTGGCCATAAGGTCAGACCGTCTTCGGATGGCGGATGGGAATACACTTCAAGTGTAGCCCTCAGCCGCCGTCCGTCAAGCCAGATCGTCCGGTGGACAACTTAAAATGTCGGCAATTGAAGCTGGTCTCTTAATGATGAAGGAAT
Source organism: Nitrospiria bacterium (assembly GCA_035517655.1). NCBI lineage: Bacteria > Pseudomonadati > Nitrospirota > Nitrospiria > Nitrospiria bacterium. The sequence goes on from DATIYJ010000008.1 coordinate 225, forward strand.
GGGCGAAGTGGTTTAGCCTTGGCCGCTGATTCGTCCGACGGTATCGGGCAAACCTGAACGATCGTTCATGGCAGGATTTGATATTTGATAAAGGACTATATGATGGATGGGGTGCCCGCTTTGGCTTTGACGACCGTCGTAAGATGAAACTTATATTTCAAGGTCAGACTTGGGACATGCGGTTCACCATCGCTTTGTCCGCTTATACTGGTCAGCCCAGGTGCCGCGCTGTCGAAGTCGCTCAATTGCAGCGATGATCTCCTCACCGGCAACTGCCCGATTACTCGCTTTACGAAAGAATGTCGACTTGATGGAACTCCCTGATACTCTGGACTGTCGGTGAGACTTTTTATTTTCCTTTACGATTTTTTTTCGGCCGAACCTGGGTTTCCCCATTATTTTTCTCCACGCTTTTGATGGAATGAGGAAATTCTATCGAAAGACCTTTTGAAGAACCGCGATTGCTTTGTCAATATCCTTCGCGCTCACGTCCAGATGCGTCACGGCGCGAAGCAGCATTTTGCCGAAAGGGACGACCAAGACGCCTTCTTTTTTCAGCGTCTCCACGGCCCGCTCGGGGGTGTAGCGGGTCTTGGCGATATCGAAGATCACGATGTTCGTCTCGACATGATTCGGGTGGAGTGAGATACTCGGAAGGTCTGCGAGCGCCATCGCCAGTTTCTTGGCATGGGCGTGATCCTCCGCGAGGCGTTTGATGTTATGTTTCAGCCCGTACAGTCCGGCCGCGGCCAGTATGCCGGCCTGACGCATCCCGCCGCCGAACATCCGCCGTAGTCGTCGTAGTAATGGAATCCGATCGGTCGTAGTGCAGATCAACGATCCCACCGGCGCGCCGAGCCCTTTGGACAGGCAGAACGAGACGGTATCGAAAGACTCGGCGTACTTGGCGGCGGAAATGCCGCTTGCGATGGAGGCATTGAAGATTCTTGCTCCGTCCAGATGCATGGCCACCCCGCGGCGCCGCGCGATCTTGGCGATTGCTTTGATCTTCTCAAGAGGATAGACTGTTCCGCCGCCGCGGTTGTGCGTATTTTCAAGACAAACGAGACGGGTGGGCGGGAGATAAATTTCATCCGTTCGAATCGCATCGGCCACCTGGTCCGCTTCCAGAATACCGCGAGCGCCGGGAAGACCGTAGAATTGAATCCCGCTCAGGGCTCCCCCGGCCCCGGCCTCGTAATGGAAAATATGGGCCTGGGCCTCGATGATCACCTCATCGCCGGGTTGTGTTAAAAGTCGGACGGCAAGCTGGTTGGCCATGATGCCGGACGGAACGAACAGCGAGGCCTCTTTCCCCAACAACTCGGCCGCCCGCTCCTGAAGACGGTTGACCGTGGGATCCTCGCCGAAGACATCGTCTCCCACCTCGGCATCGGCCATTGCTTTTCGCATCGCCGGAGTCGGGCGGGTCACGGTGTCGCTTCGAAGATCAATCCGGGAGTTCATGAAAGGCCTGTTCCGGGATGACGGAGGGGCGATGCCAGCGCTCGGAGCGGTAACGGATCAGGAGCAGGGTCATCCGTACAAACCAATCGACGACCATGACGCTCCAGACGAACGGGAGGCCGAATCCGAGACCGACCGAAAAGATATAGGCCAAAGGGATCCGAACGAGCCAGCTTCCCACGATTGTGGTGAAGAGGAGGTATTGCGTGTCGCCGGCGGCTCTGAGCGAGCCGGAGAGCACCATCGTGATCGCCAGAGGGACTTGTAGAATCGCCGCGATTTTTAGGAAAAGGGTCCCCAGACGAATGACTTCGGGATCGCTGGTAAACAGGCGGAGCAAAATGTACGGGAAAAAGAAAAACAAGAGGCCCATGCAGGCCATCAGCATCACGGCGAACCTATTGGCTTCCCAGTTAACCAGGTTGGCCCGATCGCGTTGATTGGCTCCCAGACTCTGTCCGACCGCGGTGGTCGCGGCGATGGAGAGCCCGTACCCCGGCATGAAGGAAAGCGCCTCAATCGAGACGCCGACCTGATGCGCGGCGTAGGCGGCCGTTCCGTAAAACATGATCATCTTCATATAGAAAGTTTGGCCGGCCTGCTGCAGCGCCCGATCTCCAAAGACCGGAAGTCCGATTCGGATCACTTCCTTCAGCAGGGCCAAATTGAACAGTCCCACATGGATCGCCCCGCGCCGGTAGAGGGCCCAGAGAAGGATCCCCACGCCGACGGCTTCCGAGATTCCGACGGCGGTGGCCGCCCCGACGACGCCGAGGTGCGGCGCCCCCCAGAGTCCGTAGATGAGGGGATAGGCGATCAACACGTGCAGGACGTTGGTGATGATAACCGCGATGAGAGGGCTGCGGGTGTCCCCCACCCCGTATAGAATGTTGGAGAGGAGATTCACCAGGGCGATGAATCCGAACGCCCCGAAGATCACTTTGAGATACCCGTCCGCCAAATGGATCACGGCCGGCTCGGACCCCAGAAAGCGCGCGCCCTCCTGTCCGAAAAACCCGCCAAACAGGCTGATCAGAATGGAAAGAAAAATGCATAACAGGATGGACTGGAAAGCGATGCGTGCCGCTTCCGGTTGCCGGCGGCCTCCGTACAGTTGGGCGATGATGACCGTCGTGCCGGATGACAACGCCCAGATGACCGTCAGGGCCATGAAGACCAAGAGCTGGCCGATTCCCACGGCCGCGATCGCGTTCGCACCCAGTCCGCCGACCAAAAAGATGTCGACGATGCTCACGGTCCGCTGCAACAGGCTGCTGAGGACCACCGGCATGGCCAGGGCCACGATTTCACGGCGGACTTGTTTGCGAAGGAGTGATCGGCTCACCCTTCCATTATAGTGCATTTTGGATTCCAGTCAAAGAAAGGATGGAGCGTTCGGCGTGCGAGGATGGAAGCCGCGTCCGATTGTGAGACGCCGCATCAATTTTCAGCGCGGCCTTTTTCTCCTCTCAGCTTTACGGTGCAGGAGAGTTCCTATTCTTGCGACCGGATCTTGGAAGGCGGAGGGTTTGGTCAGGTAATCGTCCGCACCGCAATCCAGGCCCACGATTTTTCCGAATGCGACTGAGGAGAGCGAGCCCGTCTATTTTGGGCGGCAAAATATCCAGCACGATTGCATCCGACGGGAAGTTTTCCGCCATGAACAGCCCTTCTTCACCGTCAAGCGCGGTATCGACTGTGTAGCCCTGTTCCTGAAGACCTTTCTTGACGACCGCGGACAGGTCTTGTTGATCTTCGATAGGGAGGATTCGCATTCCGCAATTATAATGCATTTCGCGTCTAAAACACTAGGCGCGTCCGGTCCGCCCGGCGGCGTGGGAACCGAGGGTCCAACCCTGCTTCTCCCCCTCCTTTAGGGGGATTGAACTTCAAGCCCGTTTTTTGTAGTGTAGATAGTCATTTCATCTTGAAATACCTTTTGTTCGGGTTGTTTGATGTTTTTTCTGGATGCATTGTAAATTGGCACCATTTCCAGGGACGGAAAAATCACGGTGAACACAACAAGCGAGTAGGAGATCTCTGATGGAGAACACAATCAACAAATCGTATTACGAAAAACTTCATTTGGACGGGAAGATCGAACAGGGCAAGCAGGTTGTCCGGGATGCATTCGACCGGTTTGGCCTGGAAAAGGCGGTCGTGGCATGGACGGGCGGAAAAGACAGCACGGTGATGCTCTGGCTGATCCGGGAGGTGAGCCGCGAGCGAAACTGTGCCATTCCGGATTTGATCTTTATTAATGAGGGCTATGTTTTTGAAGAGGTCCTGGCGTTTAAAGATCGAATGGAGCGGGAATGGTCCCTCAAAATTCATGAGGTGAAGAACGATGACGTTATGCGGTTAGTCCGGAAACCGGGCGACGTCGTCAGGGTGTCGGACTTGAGTTTCCGCAATCGGGAAGAGCTCAAAAAGCTGAACTATGCCGAGGAAACCTTTGTCTGGGAGCCGGAGTCCTATGTCGGCAACCATTTGATGAAGACGGTGGCCATGAATCTTTTTATCGAGTCGCATCGTATCACGGCCATGTATACGGGTGTCCGATGGGACGAGCAGTCGGCTCGATCGAACGAGATTTATTTTAGCCCAAGGAGGACTCCGGATCATTACCGTGTCCATCCGATCCTTCACTTCCGGGAGCGGGAAATATGGGACCTGATTCACAGCCGCAAAATTCCGGTGAACCCCCTCTATGCCCAGGGCTACCGCTCGCTGGGGACGAAGGACACCACCACCAAGACCAGTGATCTCCCGGCCTGGGAGCAGGACCTGGAGCATACCACGGAACGGGGTGGACGACGGCAGGACAAGGAAGGGATCATGGAGCGCCTGCGCGAACTGGGTTATATGTAAACAGGGCCGTTCAATGAATCATCTGATCTATCTGATCATCGACAGTGCCCGTTACGATTCCTTTGCATCCGCGGCAACTCCGAACATGAGAAATCTCGGCCATCCGGAGCGGCGATACAGCTACGCGGGATGGACTTCTCCGTCTCATTTCGTCTATCTGATGGGGATGACCCCGCATCGGAGTCCGGAGGGGGTGTTCGCCTCGGAGGTCTATAAAAAGGATTATCTGAAATGGGGGGACCGGTTGGGAATAGGGGAACTCGCGATGAAAGATTTCGTCCCCCGCTTCTGGCTTCCGCAGTTCTTGAAGTCCAGAGGGTACAAAACCCATGCACGGGTTTCGATGCCGATCATCAACCCGATGACCATTCTGAATGCCTCATTCGACACGTACAAACTGATGGACCGTTACAACGATTTCGAAACCATGATTAACGAGGTATCGTTTGACTCCGGTCCGGCCTTTTATCTGTTGAACCTAGGAGAAGCCCATTATCCTTACGGAATCCCACCCGAGGAAATGCCGTCTCTTCATGGAGAAAACGGAGTTTTCAAGCGAGCCGGGGAAGATGTTTTGGGACATCGGCCCGAATCGCCGGACCTGACCGGATACTACTTCGAGAAAAAACATCTGGATCTTTTCCGGGCGCGGCAGATTGCGGCCATCGAGGAGGTGGATCGTCTGATGGAAAGGCTGTTCAAAAAGTGCCCGCCAGGGACTCATATCATCATCACGTCCGACCATGGCGAACTGTTCGGGGAAGACGGCTATTTCGGCCATGGCCCGATCATGCATCCAAAAGTCTTCGAGGTTCCCTATATTGAAGGGAAGGTTTAATCGCTTTCCTCGGTTTTTTTAGATCTTACGTGCGGAAAATCCACGGATTCATGCCGCCTCTTATCCGGCCAGCGCGACGGGAAGTCATCCTGCCCAATCCGTATGTCTTTAGTCGATATTAATAAATTAAGAAGGAGATAATCATGAGGGTTCCGAAAGGAATGCGGTCTGCCGTTGCCATGATTGTTCTTGTGTGTTTCTTCGTTGTTGGGTGCATTGGTCCCTTTACGCTTTCGCGAAGCCTTGGAAAATGGAACGCTGGAGTCGGAAACAAATGGGAAGACGAGCTCGTTTTCTTGGGGTTGGTCATCTTTCATGTCTATACGATCACCGGCCTGATTGATGTATTGATTCTCAACCCGATCTGGTTCTGGAAAGCTCCGAACACAGGCCCGATCAGCAGTGAAAACGGCTCCAAGGAGATCGTCATGGACAAAGAGCACCGAGCCATCCTCACCTTCACCGAGAAGGAGAAAACAGTGCGAGCGGATTTATTTGAACAAGGACGATGGATCGATTCCATCCGGGTGACAGAATACACGAATGGATCCTTGGTGGCGGAAAATGCCGACGGCCGTGTTCACTTTGTGTCCCGCTCGCTTCAAAACGGAATTCAACAGGTCATCGATCCGCAGGGGGAAGCCGTTTTTTCCTATTCGCTTCTTCGAATAGAACGCCGTATCGTTCAAGCTCAACGCGGAATTAAGATGGCCGGCTCGAGGACGCTGACCCAGCGAATGGGTCAATATTAGATGGTGCCCTCTTAAAACGAGACGATGGTGACTCATTTCCTCAGGATGGCCCTGATCTGGATAAGCGTGGTTTTGTTCGCTTGCGTTTTTCAGGGTTGCGGTGGGGGGAAAAAAGGCCCGGTCCCTTCCAGCCTCACCGGAACGGCCGCCGTGGGTGCGCCCATTGCCAATGCGGTTGTGACGGTAAAAGACCGGAATGGTGTATCAAAAACGGGAACGACCGACGCGCTGGGAAAATACCGTATCGATGTCACCGGATTAACCGCCCCTTTTCTGCTCAAGGTGGATCTGTCGTCAGGATCTTCTCTCTTCAGTGTGGGGATCCACACCGGCAATGTAAACATCCATCCTTTTACCGATCTGATTATTGGAACTTGGTACCAGATTAAGGGATTGAAGGTTCTGGATGCCTTTGCCGGCATGGGGAGTTCCACACCGCTTCCGACCGAGCCTGAGGTTTCGATACTGGCAAACGTTGCCAAGGACATTGTTTGGAGATGGGTGAACGATCACGATCTTAATCCACAAACGTTCGACCTTATCACCACTCCGTTCAACGCAGACGGTGCCGGTTTCGACGCCGTCCTTGCGCTATCGCAAATCGATGCAAGCGGTGTGGTGACGATTCAGGATTCAAGCATGAATGAGACCTCCACGCTCTCTTTCGATTCTTCAACGAGCACCCTTGCCGTCAACACCACAACTACGTCGGGTCAGCAGGCAACAAACAGCATCACTACCGTTGTTATTCCCACAACGGCGGCAATTCAAACGGCCTTCAACGGGGTAAACGCCACCCTTTTGAATGTGGTGGGCAAGGCCCGTACGGAGGGTTTGTTCCTTGCCGACACCGATCTGGCTAGGTATTTTGATGACAACTACATACAGGACGGATTTGGAAAAGATGTTGGTACGGCCGACTTTGCCTCCCTTCTGCGGGGTGTTGCGCTTCAGCTTAAGGCCTTTACGGTCGATCGGATCGTCTCATACGATGATTCGGATAAAGTAATTCATGTCGTTGCCACGTTCTCATGGGCTCAAGACGGGCAGATCCTGTATCGGGTGGTTGATAAGGGAGAGGGGGGGATCGGCTTTAAACAGCAGGCCGACGGATCCTGGCGCTTCTTCGGCAATCAACAAGTTGCGAATGTACAAGCGCAGGCGATCATGGTTCAAATCATGGCAGGCGGTACAAGCGACGGTGCCTATCCGCTCTTTCAGCTTCAAGCAATCGCGCCCACGGGGAAACTGATCAGTGCCCAGGCGGCGAATAGCACTACGACCATCCCGTTGATAAAAGCGTCAACCGTATTTGTGGATACCCTTTATCCAGAGGTGGGCAGTTCGATGAGCCTCCAACTAGATCAATTCGGTGTGTTATTACCTGTTCCATCTATCGGGGAGCTCTACACATTCAACCTTACTACAAACACGAACCAGTTGAGCTATACGGACCTTCTGCGATCGATGACAACCGAATCCATCCGGATCACGAGCCCGACAGGCCATACCCTGAACGACGCCTTGCTCGGCCAGTCGTTGACGGTTGAATGGACCCTCCCGACTACTTTTCCGATCGGGCAGGTGGATCTGATCGGGCAGATAACGGTGGGGCAATCGGTCTGTACGGTCAACAGCCCGTTCCCCGGTCCCTCCTCCACGAGTGGGACGATCACTCTTCCCACAACCTGTGAAGGTGCCTCCGTCGTTCCCGGCGTGACTTCTTCAGGGTCCGATCCGGTTATCCTCCAGGTCAGAGTCCGGGGTGTGAATGGCGAAGAGACCTGGGTCCAATATCATTTCAGATAGAGCTCTATAGATACTTCGGTGTCTCAGTTGATTTGTTTGGGTAATAGGAAGGTCATGGTTCAAGGATTAATGACATTCGAGGAAAAGCTTAATAATAAGGGGTTTCTATAAAGTCCCTCAAAAGAGGGGTTGACAGACAAGGCTGTTCAGTTGTAGCATTACTATCCTCCGACGGGTGGGTTTGGGGTTTTAGGTATTTCCCGAGTCGGACAAAGTCCGAGAGAATATCGTCGATTTTCACCAGATTGTTATTGAGTAATCGATTGTGTGTCGAGGATTCGCATTCAAGAGGCTATGCCATGGATCTTCAATCAACTATCGGAGTCTAAGGGTTGTATGATCTCAACACGTCCAGCGCAAATGCGGTGAATGCCATGACGTCAAATATGCCCGGTGCGGACTGGGTGCCCCAGTTGAAAAGTTATGGATGTGGAGCGACGGCGGTCCTGCGGACTGCGTATGTCCTATTTGAGCAAAAGCGGTACGACGAGTGTACCGTCGAAGTCAAAAAAGTGTTGGCGGTTGACCCGGATCTTTCCACCGCGCTTCTGATGCTTGGAAACATCCATCTGGCCTTGGGCCAGCATGATGATGCGGTTACGGCTTACCGAGCGGCGTTGAAATCCAACGACCGATTTTCGGATGCCCACTTGATGCTCGGGTGGGTGTATACCGTACAGCAAAGATACACGGAAGCGGTTTGGGAGTTGGATATGGTCCTGAAGCTGAATTCCAGCGAAATTGATGCGTACTTGATGCTCGGGGGCATTTTTTTTAAAAACAAAGAGTACAAAAGGTCCATGAAAGCCTACCAAGCGGCGCAGCAGATCGATCCAGAGATGGCTTTTGCACATTTCATGGAAGGGAAGATTTACCTGGAACAGGGGCAGTTTTCAAGGGCCGAGGCAAAATTTCAGGAAGCCCTTCACTTTGATCCAAGCCTGGTCAGGGTCTGTTTTGAGTTGGGAACCGTTTACCTGGAAACAGGAAGATACGAAGCCGCAAGCGCATGTTACAAACAGGTTTCTAATCGAAGCTCAAAGAACATCGCCATCATCTCTGGACTCGGAGGCATCCATCTCCGGAACAAGGAATATGACAAGGCCAAAATCTGCTTTGAAGAGGCGGTGCGCCTTGCTCCCCGGACGGCGTTGCCTCATTTGATGCTCGGAGATGTTTATGTGGCTCAAAAGAATTACAAGGAAGCCGAGGCTGAATATCAGGAGGCGTTGGTTCTCAACCCAAGCCTTGCCTTGGCCCACTGGAAATTGGGAATTGTTTTATACGAACAAGGGGACTACCCACCGGCCGTGGGGGAATTGCAGGCTGCGATGGAAATCAATCCCAAGTTCCAGAAGGTGGCCAACGAATATAGGGAAGCGACCAGGAATTCTGGTTCGCAGGCCGCCTCAGAGTTCTGGAAAGAACTCTTGGATGACCCAGGGGACGAAACGGTCCACCACAAGAATTTTATTCCATCTTCGACGAGACCAGATCGATAGACGCATCCTGAAACCCGGACTGGGAGTACGATATTTAAAATCCGCAATTCCCAAGACACTTTACAAGTAGGGCGGCCTTGTCATTCGAACGACATGTATTTCGCAGCGATCTTAAAGTGGTTTTTCGGCGCACAAAGGGAGATCCTGTGCGCTACCTTCTTATCCGCCCCGAAGACAAGGAGACGATTGAGCTCGGAGCAGAGGAATATTTCCTCTGCCGACAACTCAACGGGAAACTCTCTTTTGAGGAGATAAAAAAACGATTTGATGAAGAATTTCATTTGACCTTGGATCGCGATCTATTCGAGGCCATGATCGATAAATTAAGCCAGGAAAAATTGTTCATTGGAAATTCCATCCTGGTGCAAGAGGCCTTTCCCAATTCGATTGATCCTTGGGCTCCTACGAAACAGATCAGTTTTGGATCCCCCCAAGCCATCCTGCAGCGCCTCCTACCACTTTTCGGTTGGTGTTTCAGCCTTCCATTCGCTTTAGTTTCCCTTGTTTTGTTGATCCCGGTAACGTATATTGTTTATTATTATGGAAGCCCCTTCTTGAGCATTCAAATGCGAATTCTGGCCGATTTCACCAATTTCTGGGATATCCTGTTGTTTGCGGGAGTTTCCTTCTTCCTCATTTCGATCCCTCACCAATTCGTTCACGGTCTTGCCTTGGTCCGTTACGGCGGTCGGGTCAAGGATTGCGGGATCCGTATCTATTTAAATATTTGTCCTGCGGCTTATATTGATTTCTCGGATTTTGTGTGGGTCCGGTCGAAGTCCCAGCGAATGCAGATCATCTTCGCCGGATTATTTTTCCAGCTGTTGGCCACGGAAATTGGGTTTATCGGGTGGTGGTTGACGATGGGTTGGCCCCCGTTTTTCCCTTTGTTTTTCTTGACGGTGGGAGAGGTGGGTCTATTTGCCTTTTTGGTAAATCTTACCCCTCTTACCTATGGGGATGGCTACCTTTTGTTGGCACAATGGCTTGAGATTCCCGATCTCCGAAATCGGGTCCTCGCGGCCGTGCAGTCTTGGTTTCCCGGTCAATCTCCCGTTATTCCCATGACATTTAAAGAACGCATTGGGTTTATCTTTTGTATATTCCTGCTCGTTCCGTACCTTCTTCCTATTTATGTCGTTATGGTGATTGCGGCTCAGTATGCCAACCGATTTCAAGGGATCGGAGGGGTCATCGTTGTCACCGGGGCCGCGTTGTTGCTCCAACGTCCCGTCGGTGCCATGATAGAACACACCGCACCGGTTCGCTGGTACAAACGGCTGTTATTTGGAAAAGGCCGGGGCCGGTTGATTAAAGTCTGGCTTTGGTCAAGCCTGCTTCTTCTCATGTTGGTTCCGTATCCGTACGATACCGGTGGTCCCATTGTCTTTTTTCCTGAACAGAAACTTGAAATCCGACCCCAGGTAGTTGGAGAAATCGTGAAGGTGCTGGTTAAAGAAAATGATTTTGTGCATCAAGGACAAACAGTCGCCTTGCTGTCTACCCGAGTTCATCAGGAGCAACTCGATGTCCAGGTCGCCAACTTGGAATCCGCCCGCTCCCATTTACAGCTTCTGCAAACCGGTGCTACCCCCGAAGCAATCGATAAGGCGAAACAGCAGGTAGAGACCTCACAGGTCCAATACGATTATTTTCGAAAGGAAACAGATCGGCTCCGTCCGTTGTTTAAAGAGGGCGTTATTTCGGAAGAGAAATTTCAACAAGTCCAGCAAGAACGGGATTTAAATCACGAGAGACTGGAGGAGGCCAAAGCCAATTTGAGGCACGTTCTGGCGGGCTTTCGTCCGGAAGAGATCGACGCCGCGAAAGCGGATGTCCGACGTTTGGAGACTCTCGTTGAGAGTTCCCGCCAGAATATGCAGTTGACTGCATTGACAAGCCCGATGGATGGACGCATTACAACCCCCTATCTTGAAGATCGTGTCGGATACTATTTAAAAGAAGGCGACCTGTTTGCCCAAGTTGAGAACAACAATACTCTCCAAACCGAGGTGGACACCCCGGAAGGGAATATCAGCGATGTTCATATCGGCGAAGATGTCAGGATAAAAATCTGGACATACCCATATGCGATATTCAGAGGGAAGGTCACTTCGATTGCACCGATCGCCATCGATAAAGGCGGTGAGAAAGTGATCAGGGTCATGGTGCAGGTTCCAAATCGGGATGGATTGCTGAAATCGAACATGACCGGCTATGCAAAAATCGATGCGGGATGGAAACCGTTTGGCGTCGTTCTGACTCGGGTGTTGGTTCGGTTTATCATGGTTGAGGTCTGGTACTGGATTCCGTAAATGGCGGGGGACGGCTTGAACGGCGGGCCGAGAGTTCGGTCTTGTCACTCGTCGGTGGGTGCGGTGCTCGTTTTGTCCTTTTGGACTGCCTCGAGTTTTTCCAAGTCGTTTAACGTACTTTCCAACAGGGCCTCCAACCAGTCGGCCTTAAACCTCAACCATTGTCTCTGATGTTCCCTTTCTACAGGATCCTGTGCAATCTTGAAGGGAGCCGCATGTTTTTCGGAGGCAGGATTTAACTCCTGAAGCCCTTGAAGGGCCTGAAGGGCTTCGAGTTGACGAAGCAATGCGCCAAAGCGAAGCCCCTCGAGGCTTTTACGATTAGACTTCGAGTTGTCTAACGTACGTCGCTTTTTTTGGAGGTCTATAAGCGACTGGCGCGGATCTTCCTCCGACGGTTTTTTCCGCTCATCTGAATTCTTTCGATCGATTCCCATTCGTCTATTCCCTCCCATAAACCCTTAGGGAAGGGGGTGTTTCTCAAAAAAACTCCATATCATATTGCTGGCCGAGATATCATGGTTCGTGGGGCCCATTTTTTTCTCGGACAGGGTGCTGATGCCGCCGGGCCATGTATGACCGGCCCCATCAATCGTGCAAAGGGTGACGGTGGCATCATTCGAACAGGATCCGTGTAATTCGCAGCTCACGGCGCCTTGTTTGAAGGAGACCTCGGGTGCTCCCGTGCAATGATTATGTTGGACCCAACCGGATATTGTCTCGTTCATCGAACGGTAGAGATGTTTCTCTTTACCCACCAGCGCCTTCACCTGCCCGCCGTTATAGGGCGCCCAGGGGTCTGCCGTTCCGTGAAATTCCAGGACCGGGACGGGACGGGACGGCTGACAAGAGTCGACGCCGATCGGACCGGAGACCGGGGCGATGGCCGCGATCCGGTCTGAAAGTTCGCAGGCAAGCCGATGAGTCATGATCGCTCCATTCGAAAACCCAGTTGAAAAAACGCGTTTCGTATCGATGCAAAAATTGCGTTCGACGTCGTTCAGCATGTCTCGGACGAAGGCGACATCGTCGACATTGTGCGCCTGCGCATATCCGCAGCACATCCCCGCATTAAAACTCAAAAAACGATTGCTGAAAACTCCGGTGCCGTTGGGATACACAACGATAAACCCGTTGGCGTCCGAAACAGGATCCATTTGAGAAAGCTCCTCCTGATTGTCCGCGTTTCCGCCGCCTCCGTGGAAGTTCAAGACCAACGGCGCCTTTTTCTCTTTTGAATACCCTGGAGGTATATGGATCTTATACGACCGCTTGCGGCCCCCCGATTCGATACCGCGAACGTATTCCCCCGGGCCGAGACCGGATTGCTCGCAACTCGCGCTTGCTTGGGTGATTTCTTTGGCCGGAATCTGGGCCGAGTGGCCCGTGGAACATCCCCAAAAGAAAAGGCCGCCGATCGTCAAGATCATCATCGGAAAGGATGAAAAGGTAAATCGTTTCATCGTAGTACCATCCTCTTGTTGTATAAAAGAAATGCTATCACGTGATTCTCCAGGATGTCAAGTCGAGTCCATCGGGCGGTGCCCGCTTCGGAATGGCATGATAAGCGGGGCTGGTATCAGGGTATCTTTCGGAAGCAGCAGGAGGAACAAGATAACCTGAGCGATACGCGCAGGAGTTAACGATGCCGGTGGACAGGCAATGGGGCCGTTCTGTTTCCAAAGGGGAGTATCCACCGCATCAGGAAGAATGACGTGGACTTTGACTCCGTAATGCTCAACCTCTTTGGCTAGGGATTCCGAAAAACCGATGACGCCGAATTTGGAAGCGCAGTAAACCGAATCAAACGGACGTCCTTTCCGGCCGGAGGTGGACGATATATTCAGGATCTGTCCCGCCCGTTGCCGAACCATGGCGGGAAGAACCGCCCGGTTAGTCAGGAAGGTTCCTCGGAGGTTTGTTCCGATCACATCATTCCACTCGTCCAGGGAAATCTGGGCCATTGGTTTGGGAGATCGCCCTTTGCCGCGAAGGATCCCTGCCGCCGCGACCAGGATGTCGATCCGTCCGAACCGTTCGAGCGTACGCTGGACCATTTCATCGACCGATCGCTCATCGCGAATATCCGTGACCCACCCCAATCGTTCTCCGTGGCCTCCGATCGCATTCACGATGCGAAGCGTCTCCTCGATCTGTGAAGGATCAACATCCACGACGACCAAGTTGGCATCCTCCCGCGCCAAAGCCTCGCAAGCGGAGCGGCCGATGCCGCCCGCGCCGCCGGTGACAATGGCTACAGAACCGGAGAGTCGACCGGTCGTTTGGGTTTCATCGGCCATCCGTTTCATCCTCCGACCGAGTTGCCGGGATGAAAATCGGCTTGCGGGTTTGTTTTTTTCGCCGGGAACGGAACGGCGCAATCAACGGATTGATCAATAAGGTATCCTCGGGAAGCGTCAGCATCGTAATGATAAAGCGTGCAATGGTGCGAACCGAAAGCGCTTCGCCGGGACCGGGCGTCAGCGTGGTTCCACTCAGCAAAGGGGTATCGACCGCGTCCGGAACAAGAGTTTGTACCCGAATTCCGAAGGCACGTACTTCTTCGGCCAAGGCTTCGGTCAGCCCCATCAACCCGAATTTGGATGCGCAGTAGGCCGCGGCATAGGGTTGGCCGGATGTCGCGCCTCTTGCGGAGGAGATATTAATGATTTGCCCGCGGCGCTGAGCCGTCATGGTTTCCAAAACCGCCCGGTTGCTCAAGAAGACCCCTTTTAAATTGGTATCGATCATCTCGTCCCATGCGGTGGTGGGAAGCTGTGCGACAGGGTAGGGAATTCCTCCCCGGTTCGTTTGGCTGGGCTGTCCGAGACCGGCGCATGTGATGAGGATGTCGATCCGGTTGAAGCGCTCCAGGGTTTTCCGAACCATCGCCTTCATGTCCGCTTCCGAGCGCACATCGAGCGCGAGTCCCAAGACGTCCGGAGCCGTCTGACCGGGTCGTTCTATGGTGAGCTCCGCAACCGCAAGCTTGACCCGGTCCAGGGTCCGGCCAACAAGGACAAGTCTTGCGCCTTCCTGAATCAGCGCCGCCGTCACGGCACGTCCGATCCCTCCGGTTCCCCCCGTCACGATTGCGACCTGGCCTTTGAGACGGCCGGACGCTTCATTCTCAAGCATGCCTTCCTCCACCCGTTATGAATCCGTGAACCGCCCGTCCGGCCGGGTCGATACCGACAATTCTTTCACTGGAATTCCATCGCTCCACGTTCCCATATAGCGCTGCGCCGGGGTATTTCCGAGAGCTTTTTCACGATGCTGCCCGTGGAAGGCCGCCGATATGGCCGCGTCCAGAAGTTTCCAGTGGCCGTAGAAGTCCAGTGCGTCGGCACGAGCGCTCCTCAATCCCGCCGCAGACAGTGCCTGCTCCCGGCGCAACGCCGCCTGCGGCGTGAGCCGAAGACCCACATCGGCCCGCTCCGAGAGGGGCGCACTGTGATCGGCGATTAATGGAGGAAAACCGTGGCGGTCCGATCGCACCAGAATGATATTTCGATTCTCATCCGGAATCCCGGAAAGCGCGTTGTAGATGGCCAGAGGTTGGTCAAAAGGCAAATGACGGTCCTCCTCCCCTGCGACAACCAAAGCCAGGACGTGTGGGGAAACTTGTCGCAGGTCCTTCAACGATACTGAAAACCGTCGGCCCCACCCCGCCTGTACCAGCATTAACACCCGAGGATCAGGAAGAGGACCCGGCGCGAGAGACGCGCATTTGGATGCGATCAACCCGCCCAGAGAATGTCCGGCAAAGGCCCAGCGGTCAGGGAGCGGACGGACCGGTCCTCTGTCCTTCAAACGTTGAAGTCCCAAGCGGATTCCTTCGATGGCATTGGCCATCATTCCCTCAAACGGCGTGAAAAATGAAGCTTGATACACTGGGTATAACACGACGTTGCCACGACGGACGAGATGGACAATCCAAGCACCATAATTGATTGGATTGACCCCCAACCAGCCATGAAAGAAAACCACAACCGGTGTGGATTCGGGCACCGGATCATTCGGCGTAAAGAGCCAGCATCCTTGTTCCCCCCGGCCGACACGGTGTTGAGAAAAACCGTTGTGAAGATATTCGGTTCCACCCGGACCGGTTTGGGGCTGGTCGGGAGGACGAGCCGGCCCAACCTCGTTATTATTGGATTCAAAACGCATCGGAACCCGAGCGGGCCCGATGACCTTTCTCTCGGTCATCGGACAATATTCAAGAATCCTTTGACCCGTTCGACCCGGTCGTGCCAGGATCAAGTCGGGCATCGCAGGCTTAATCAATCGTTATCCCGAGGCGGTTTCAGTAGCCGTGGTGGGCGTAAGGTTGTCTCCGAGAACGCCGCTTCAATCAAGACGTCCTCAATCGTCTGACACCAGCGCGGCGACCTCCAACCAGAGCCGCGGGACGCTTTTCATGTTAACCGCGGCCAAGGCCGGACCGGACGCCGCCTGCAGTGCCTCGCACGCCAGCGTCACCGGGTACCCGCTCAACAAGACGCAGGCCAGCCCCGCGTACGCTCCGACGGTTTCAAAGCTGCGTTGGTCCATCATTACGGTTCGTTCGTAATGGCTGCGGATGCGAAACCCGTTTTTTCCCAGCCGCTCGCACCATTCCGTGAGCGTCGGCCATTGTTTTGAAAATGCCGCCGCCACTCGGCCCCGAACCCTGCGAATTCCCTCCCGTCCGTTGCGCTTGAGTTCCTCATCCCTGTTTTTGATGAATCGCAAGGCTTCAATCATCCATTGGTGATAAAATTTCTCGGTTCCGGGAGAAAAGGTTCCCGCATAAAAGGAGCTGTTAAAGGCGAGCAAACCGCCGGGACGGAGGACACGGCGAATCTCCCGAAGCAGGAGGTCCGTATCCGGGAGGATGTGAATCGCATTTCCCATGACGACCGCATCAAACCGACTGTCCCGAATCGGAAGGGTATCGGCCGAGGCTTCTACCAGACCGAAGGACCGTCCAAAGTCAAATGGCTCGCGGTTCAGAAAACCGGAGCGGTTCAAGCGACTCCGGGTCAGAAGCAAGGATTCATGGGAAAGATCGCTTTGAACGATTCGGAGTTTCGGGTGCGCCTGTAGCATCATGACACTGAGGATGCCCGTGCCGCAAGCCAGATCCAATATGTCGCTGCAGGATTCGATCGGAAGGGTGTTGATGAACGCCCGATTGGCTTCCAAGTATTCGGGTTCATCCGAATACGGTTCATAGGATGTAACGATCGTTGGTTTGTCCATCTTCAACCTGCCATGTGTTTTGTTGCGGCCGCTAAAACGTAATAACGAAGATTAAGAAGACTCCGATTCACATGGGACATGATCCCGTTGAAGACTTCGGTGTCGATTTCCCGTGCACGGAATCGATCCAGGGCCGTTCGGCTGATGTACCTGTGATAGCTCTCAGCGCATTCTCGAGTTGCGTCGATGACTTGTACCTCGGAAAATCCGATTTTCTCCAGCAGGGTGTGGTAAGCATTGACATCCCGGAGATAGTTTCCTTTATTTCGACTCCAATCGGTCAGTTCCCCGGTTCTGGAATAGAGGGTGTCGGCGAGGACAAGACGGCCCCCGGGTTGAAGAATCCGGAACGCCTCTTTTAGGAAAGAGGCGCGATGAGGGAAGAAGCCGGCCCGTTCGACACAGAGAATGCCGCCGAAAGTTCCATCTGGAAAATCCATGTCCGCGGTGTCCATATGGTGGATGAAGGATAGGCCGGGCTGCTCTCGTTCCAAATTCCTCCAAAGGGGATTGCGGTAACCGGTTGCCGTGATCCGTTGCGGAGGCAATTTTCGTATAAGATAGCGCGTTGATCCGCCGCGGCCGCAATCCACATCAAGAATCCGACCGGAGACCGGTCCCAAGAGCTTTAAGAGCCGGTCCATCAGATGCTCGCAAGCCTGTCGGGCCGATTGGGCACCGTCCTCCCAGTAGCCCATCTGATCGAAGTCGCTTTTTTCATAAAAGTCATCGACTCGATCGGCATAGAATTCCCGATCAAATTGTCGGTGGACAATCCGCATGGCTGCACGTTCGGGGTCTTTTTGTTTCTGCGCTAATGGCGATTCGGTGCCGCGCTCCTGGTTTTTTTTCTTTCCAATCCAGATCTCGCACCCACCTCTGGGGTTGGGCTGATATTTCCAACCCGATTCGGTTTTGACACCGACAAGCGGCCCGAATGGATTGGCTGTTCCGACGAACAGACCGCTAGGTGTCGAGCTCATGTTTCGAATACCAAAATTGAAAGGGGTTCCGAAACCGTCCAAGGAGACAGGATGCCAGTGGATGCCGTCTCGGGTTCGCCATAACTCGCACCCTCCGGACCGGAGTGTGAGTTCCTCGACCCCTACTTTTTGGATTTGTTGAACAAGGGCTTCGGGAAAACCCTCGAATGTCAGGAACGGAAGAAAACAGCCCCAGTTGTATGTGGCCACGTAAAGCCATTCCTCATGCACGCACATTCGCCAGGTATAACCGTTGAAAAAATTATTGAATCCCGGTCCCAAGCCGCTTAATGGGATTTTAAACCCTTCCGGCGTGACCCGAGGAGCCCCCACCAACAGCTCCCATGTGTCATCGGGGTAGACACGGATGACCTCGGAAGCTGCCGGTCCTACCTTATGATAGCGATTGTATCCCCCGCCCGCAATGCCGGTCCCCACATAGAGCGCCCCGTTGAAGACGAAGAGGCTGGCCACCCCTTCGTTGTCGATTCCACGATAGGCTCCGGATGTTAGCACACGGGTCCATGTGTAGGGAGGAGAGCTCTCGGCGCGGGTCTTCCAGAGTTCAAATCCGGTTGCCGGGTTCAGCGTGCCGGCATAAAGGTAGCCGTTGAAGGCGGTCATTTCAAAGATGCCCAGGTTGCCCGGGTGTCCGAATCCGAGATGATTCACGGTCCGCCATTGTCCACCCGCCGGGTCGTCTGTTTCGAGGATCACCGGAAGCTCTGCTTCGTTGGGACCGTGTCCTGCCCTCCCGACCGGCGAGGTATAGAGCCGTCCGTTGAAGGCTTGGAGGGTGCGAAAACAGACCATGCTGGGGTGTCCGAGGCCCGGTTCGCTGACGTCTGTGAAAGACCGACCATCTTCCGAGCGAATGAACCGGGATCCGGTCGCCGACCAACTGCTCAGATAAAGCACCGGTCGTCCGTCGCTTTTCCCCTGGAAAACAGCCATCCCTCGATATCCGATGTCGCGCATTTCCTCCTTGCCGTTTCGCATGATCATCGGAGAAATATGTACCATTTCCCACTTCTCCACGCGGGGATCGTATCGCCAGATTTGAGCCCGAAGCTCCTGGGGGTCCGGCGGGCTTGTACACCGGACTGGCCAGCAATTCATCTTGAGGGGATTGCGCGCATTGACTAGGCAAAGATTGTCGCGGGTTGTGCCGACATAGAGGTAGCCGTCGAACCAGGCCATCGAATGAGGGTAAGAATTACGGGCATCTCCAAATCCTCGGATGGCGATCTGTGTGAAGTCGTTCAGGGTCAATCCCCGCCGGGGAATACGGGACGCTTCGTGTTTAATGAGCGTTTGGGTTGGCATCCCTATCACCTGCCCAAGCTTCTATCGGTTGCAGTGTGGAGCGCGGGTCCTTCTCGATAAATTCTATGAGAAGTTGGGCAAACCTTCCGGGAACCTCGACCGGAAAGAAATGACCGACCCCCGGCAGGATGACGGTCTCGTGCCGGGGCAATAATTTTTCCAATCGGAGACAAGTCTTCAGGCAGCGGGAGTTCTCACCGAAGATCAACAGCGTTGGGGTCTCGACCTTTTGGATGAGCGCGCGATCCAATCCCGAGATGCTGAGGACATCCTTTTGAAATGTGGTGGTCGTTCGCAGGCGGAGCCATTTTCTTGCGGTCCGGCTGTTCGGATTCCATGAACCGAATGCGATCGCAAGTCCCTGATCCGTTCCCGGTCTCGGAACCGGTCCGACCAGTTCCTCCAGCATGGTGTAGACGACCTTGGGAGTATCGTCCGCAACAGGGATTCCCCGGTCCTGTAGTTTTTTCCGACGGGCTCTCCAGAACGGGCCGTCCTTGCCGGAAGGGATCGGCTGAAGCGCGTGAACACGACAATCGGCCAGGGTGAGCGTCTCGAACCGTTCCGGGTGCAGCGCCGCACTATGCAGGGCCACCGCACCGCCGAAACTGTGCCCGACGAGATGGGCCCGAGGGATCTTCAGATGGTCCATCAGGCCGATCAGGTCCGATGCCATGTGGGCGGTCGTATAGTCTGAGGCTGGCATATCGGTGCCGCCGTGGCCGCGCAAGTCAAAGACCGTGACTCGGAAGGCCTTGCTGAGATGGGGGACGACTTGGAGAAACCAGAACGCCAGATTGGCTGCGAGTCCATGCACCATGATAAGATCCGGGCCGGATCCCGCTGTCTCATACTGAATTTGAAGTCCGTTGATCAGCGCCTTGGCCATCTTCGTCACATGTATCCCAAAGTTTTGAGCCGATCCATGACTTGGGCCTGTTCGGCTGCAGTCATCGTGGCCTGTTTTTCCTGGTCCCGGCTATTATCCGGGGCGAGTGTCGGAGACCCGATCCGGATCGGCATTTCCTGAAAAACTTCCGGCTTGAAAATCTCGGTCGCCACACTTCCTTCCAGGTCCTCGGGTACCGGGAGCCCAATGCTGTACAATAGCGTCGGAGCGACATCCAGTATGGACCGTGGAGCGGCTAAAAGACCTTTTTTAATTCCCTTCCCGGAGGCGAAAAAGATGCCCTCGTGGCGATGGGTGCCGTTAACCTCAGGGCGGGGTTTCAAGGGCGACCGAGCGTTCAGGATTGAGACGAAACCGTTGTCTCTGAGCACCAAGGTCAGGTCCGGGGCCTGAGACATGTAGGGCCCCGGAAAGGCCTCTTCCCGCGTGAGAATCTTTTTGACGACGCGATCACCCGTCGCCGGGTCGCGGAATTCGTTCAAACGAGCCACCAGCCGTGCGCGGAAAGACTCGTATTCCGAAAGGGGGATACCCGGTTTCCCCGGCCCCGTCGATGTCCGGATATAAATGCCGTTGCTGCTGGATGTCCGGACGTAAGCGGTGGTCCGGTCCCAATCGATCGTTTCGTAATGTTCGCGGAGGCGTTCTGCGGTCAAGGAATCGGATTGATCCTCCGGTGTGCCTTCTTTCCACGTGAGATAGCCGTTTTGATTCAGCCAGGCGTTAGCATAAAAGATCTCATGAGTCGGACCGAACCCGTGATCGGAGGCCATGAATACCCGGGAATCCGGCCCGGCGATTCGGACCAGCTCGCTCAAGAATCCGTCCAGCCGACGGAAATAGTCCCGGCAGATCTCTCGGACGCGGATTTCCCAATCGGAGGGATTCGGAGGAAAGTACGCGGGGTCCAGAAACCTCCAGACCAGATGCTGAAGTTTGTCGACTCCGTCGAATACGACCGCCGTCAGGTCGGTCGGGTCGGTCAGCATGAGGTGGCTCGTGATCTCGAACCACTGCCGTTCCTTTCGGATATTGTACTGGATCCACTCCTCGCAGTCTTCTTTGGCCAGCCCGAGCAGGGGTTTGCGTCCCTGATCCACGTCCCACGAGACGTCTTTGACGTTGAAACCGGAAAGCACCTTGAGTTGATCGTAAAGTCCGGGAGGGTAGACGTTCAGCTTTAGATTTCTCGATGTGACGAAGCCCGGCACGATATGTCCCTTGACGGGTCTCGGAGGGTACATCGCGATGAAATTGAGACATGTGATGCTTTTATTGTTTCGGCTTGCGATCGACCAGATGGTCTCGCAGCGGACATCGCGCGCGTTGATGAGGGTGAAGAAGATCGTCTTCTCTTTCTCCTCGCCTCGAATGAAATCGTAGACGCCGTGATGTCCCGGACCTCGCCCCGTCATCATCGATGTGAAGGCCGGAGGGGTGAGGGGATTCGGAGTGGAAAGGAGTTCGCCCCTCGTCCCGTTCTCCAAAAAGCTTTTGAGAAACGGCATAACGCCGTCCTCCATGAGCGGATTCAGAACGTTGAATGTCGCTCCATCCAGAGCGATCAAGAGCGTGCGAGCCATTTTGTTATCTCCATGTGAGTATAATAAAAACCATCGAAACGAGCGGGTATAAGCCGGAATCAGATATGAGCTTTCAGAAAATCGGCAATCCGAGAAACCTGAAGATCGTTCACGTATCGGCCGTTCTCCATAACCAAATCCTCGAATGGAATGTCGTGCTTGCCGAATCGCTCCTGAATGGCCACGATGAGATGAACCACATCGACTGATTCAAAAGCCAAGTCGCCCATGAGTCGGGTTTCGCCAGTAATCTGGCCCGAAAATCCGGTGTCCCAGTCGCTCGTTATGTCCTCGATGATCTTGATCAGTTGGTTTTGGACCGTTCCGGAGTTCACTCCTGTGTTCTGTCGGATGTTCTCCATACCTTCTCCTTTAAGTTTAAAATATGTTTAAAAAATTGATAACGCGCTGATCAGGGAGCCTTCCCGTAGGGTTCGAGCCTTAAGGCTCGAACCGCCCAGCGCGGGAAGGTCTCGTGCCAGATTCCCCTGTAATACCAGCTCCATTTCACCGTTCTGGGGGTGGATAGACTCAATCACGAGATCTCGCATTTGCCCCAGAAGACCACGTCCCAGCGCCTTGGCTACCGCTTCCTTTGCACACCAGAAGCGCAGCGCCCATTCCTCCGGATCACCGGTAAGACCGGCCAGCAGGCGGCGTTCACCTTCGGTAAAGGCCAAGCTGAGCCATCCGGGATCGCGGCCGCCGACGGGCCATTGTTCGATATCCAGCCCCAGCCCGCTGGCGGTATCCGGCCAACAGGCGGCGGCCGCCGCACACCCGGCCGAATGGGAGATCGAAACGTATGGCACTCCGCCTAGGCCATCCATCCAACTGCCGGCCACACGCGGTCGCCCCTCGGCATCGGTTAATATCTCGACATCGGCTGGGAAAAGGTCCAGTCCATGGCGCGTCTTTACAAGGCGTCGGATCGCGTCCTTCGCTGCGCAACGGCCGAGAAGCCACTCAACCTGGCGTTGGTTTGGACCTTTTAAGTCATGCCAGAACTCGCGTTCCCGATGGCTCAAGATGAGATGCGCCAAGACCCGACGCCAGATCATGGCGTGGGCATCCATAAAATCCGCCGGAAACGGTTCACGCAACGCGCAACTCACGGAACGTCCATTGTTGAAATTGGGACCGAACACGGACCAGTCTCGGGTTAGATAGCCGACCTGCGGCCGAATTCGGGTCCGATAGAATTCCTCCGGCAGTTCGAACCGGCGGTCCTCCCAGTTCGACATCCGCAGATACAGTCGGCCGTCCGGTCCGATCAGATCGATGTCGGAACTAATTTGCTGATCGCCCTCCAGCCGGATCCGGGCGCGGCCGGTGACGCACGTGCCGACCGGAAGGCGCGGACCAAAAATCTGGAGTTCCCGCAACCGGAACGGAAAGACATTGAAACCGGTCGGAAGATGTTCGGTCGTCCAATAACCCACGAGCTGGCCCGCCGCATCCAACAGAATTGGATCGGTTATCCAGACCGGGCTCTGAATCGATCGAAACAATCGGTCTAGCGGCAGGACGGTTAGGGTAGCTTCCGTTCCGTCCTGGCCCCAGCGGTCGACCGACTTCACGCCCTGAAACGTCGGACCGTGAAACATTCCCTCGGCATACAGATTTTCAGGACGCCACCGCGATGGACGTTCAGTCGTCAGGGGGAGCGGCGCGGCGACCGGCGTGGCTGGATAGCGATCGGAAAAAACTGCGACGCATTCGGCCAACACCGGCCCGGGGGTTCCGGATGATTCGGAGACTTCCCGGATCTTGACCTCGATCTCTGTTCCGTCGTGATCGGATATCCGAGCGGCCGTCATCGCGAGCGTGACGGGCGGTCGGTCGAACGCGATCCACCGATAGGCGCGAATCTCGCGCATGCGGACCAAATGCAGGTCCGGCGCGAGCGCTGCCGCCACCTGGGCCATGATCTCCATCGTCATGGTGAGCGGCATGACGGGCAAGGCCATAAGAGTTTTATCGGTCATCGAAACCTGTCCGCCAAGTGTGTGGTGCCGGAGAAAGATATCCTCCTCTGGATCGATCCGACGAATGGCTTCGAGGCGCTTGCCGGGCTCCAAGGTGACGATGTGGTTGAGAAACGGAAAATTCTGAATCGGTTTGCGGTCGTCGGTCGTCACCAGGGGCTCAGCGGCTGTGGATGTCTCACCTGAACCGTTGGAAAAGAAACGAATGATTTCTCGCAATGTCTTTTTACCGGTCAGACCCTCCATCGCCTGTTCGGGAAGGGCCGGCTTGAGCGCTCGTTTTGCCGCGCCAAGGATTTCCACCCGTTTGATCGAATCGATACCAAGGTCGGCTTCCAGATCCAGGTCCAGTCCGAGCATCTGAGCCGGATAGCCGGTCTTTTCCGAAACCAGGTTTAGGAAGGTTCGTTGGATGTGGTCCGAGTCTGTGCGCTCCGGTTGTTCGGTTTTCGCAATAAGCGCGGCCGGCGGTTCCGGATTGCCGTTGACGGTCGTTGCTGATTGGGTTGGGACGGCCGAGGCCGTCGAGGTTGATGACGGAATCGGCTGACCGTGAACCGTTCGCGACAGATAACCTTCCATGACCGACTGCTGAATGGTCAGAAATGCATCCATTGTTTTGAAGTAGGTCTGCAGCACGTTGTTTTGTGAAGTATCGGTGGGGTTGCGGGCCGGCAGAACTAGGGACTCCGAGCCACCTGTCTGGACAAGGGAACGGGGCGCAACCGTGGGGGGCGTGACCGGAGGGTTGCCGAGAGCGGTCAAGGGCTGCACAGGCGTCGGAACGGACGTCGGTCGCGGCCGAGCAGTGTCGCCGTTGTGGCGGTCCAGTCGAAGCGGCTGCAACTCCAAGGCGATGCGCATGCCGTTGTCGGACTCCCCTCGGGCAGCCCGATCCTGCTGAATGTCAAGCGTGAGGCGATGTGGTGTCCGTCGCTGATACAGGGGCTCCAGGTCCATTGGGACGTGATGGGCCGTCAACAGCGCGAGCGCATGGTTGAGGTGGGTCGTTCCTGGCCGTCGATGGGAATCGGACGCGACGGCAAGATGTGGTTGTGTTCTGAGGGTGTCATCCACGAATCCGGTCAGATTGCTCTTTGGGCCGACCTCAATGAAGATTCGGACGCCGGCGGCATAGAGGCCCTCGATCGTTTCCCGGAATCTGACCGGTTGCGACCATTGGTTCAGCGCGAGCCTGCGGATTTTTTCCGCATCGGACGGCATGGGGCCCGTCGTCGCGCAGGAGTAAATCGGGATAAGGGGCGTCGTCAAAGGAAGAGCGGCAAAGAAGTCCTTCAGAGCAGCACAGACCGGCGCGAAGAGGGAGGTGTGGTACGCCCGCTCAAACGGGAGCGGTGTGCAGATTGCTCCCTCAGAGGCCAGCCGAGAGGATGCCCATGCAATCGCGTGTCTTGATCCGCATAGAACCAGTTGATGCGGACAGTTATCCATGGCGATATGGATCGGTTCGGAACCTGTGCCGATAATCGTTTCGACGGTCTGACGTTCAACGCCGCCAACGGCGAGCAGAATCCCTTCTGGAATTTCGTTGCGGGCCGCCATCTCCTGATAGATCCTGTTGAGATCAAGAATGTGTCGGACGAGCTGCCCCTCGTTATCTTCTCCACTCAGCGCCCCGGCAGCCAGCAGCGCGGAATATTCCCCTGTGCTGTGACCGACGACGCAGTCGGGCTGAATCTTTAAGCAGTTGAAAAGGGCAAGCATCCCCTGGCTCGCCGCAAAAACCGCCTCGGCCCCGATGTCCATCTGCCACAGTTTCTGTTCGTCGGTCGAATTCCCTTGTCCATCCTGAGTGGTCGGAGGCGGGAAGACGACGTCGCTGGGAAGGTAGCGGCGTCCCTGCTGGGTAAACGCGCGATCCATCAGGTCGAACTGTTGCCGGACCTCCGGAAAATGGCAGCACAGGTCAGAGAGCATATTGAGATATTGGGAGCCCTCGCCCGGAAACAGGAACGCCACCTTACCGTGCGGGGCAAGCGGTTCGGAAAAATAGTAGATGCCCTCGCGCTCTTTGATCTGACGGCAAGCGGGGTCCGCAAGCCGTTTAGCGGCATGGGCGAGCTTCTTGAGGAGTTCATCGATCGAGGTGGCGACCAGGGTCAGGCGAAACGGGCGAAGCGGTTGCTGGGTGTTGAGGGTGTAGGCGATGTCCTTGAGCTCGACCTTTTGAATCCCCTTTATATAATGTTCAAGGGATTGAACCTTCTGCACCAGATCCTGGAGGGAGTCCCCCTGGAGCAGTACCATCTCAGAATCCCAGCGTTGAAGAAGACTCGGCATTGCGGATTCATTTTCAGGGATATACTCTTCAAGAATAACGTGAGCGTTGATCCCGCCGAAGCCGAAGGCGTTAACGCCGGCGCGGCGCGGGGATTCGGCCGCGCCATGAATCCAGGGCCGTGTTTCTGTGTTGAGGTAAAAGGGACTCTCCTCCAGTTTGAGATCAGGATTAGGCTCCTCACAGAGAGTGGGCGGCAGGACCTTGTGATGGAGTGCGAGCGCGGCCTTGATGACACCAGCGGCACCTGAGGCCGGCATCGTGTGGCCGATCATTGACTTGACCGATCCCATGGCGCACCGCGGCGGGCCGTTTCGCTGCCCGAAAACACGGGTAAGGGCTTGGACCTCGGTAACATCTCCGACCGGAGTACCGGTCCCGTGCGCCTCAATCAATCCGATAGTCTGCGGTGGAATTCCAGAAGAATCATAGGCTCGGCGGAGCGCCAGCTCTTCCCCGTCGACGCGGGGCGTCAGCAATCCAAGCGCCCGGCCATCGCTGGCCGTCCCGACGCCTTTGATGAGCGCATAAATTCTGTCGCCATCTCGCTCCGCATCCTCGACTCGTTTCAGGACGAGCATGCCGAGTCCTTCCCCCAGCAACGTTCCGTCCGGTTCTTTGCCGAACGGACGCAGCTGTGTTTTACGAGAGAGGGCGTTGAGCTGACAAAACACCATTATGATCGGTGGCGACAAGGAGGCATGCACCCCCCCGACGATCGCCAGGTCACAGCGGCCGGAAGCCAGATCCCGAAGGCCGTGGTCGATGGCGATTAAAGAAGATGCGCAGGCCGCGTCGATGAGGTAATTGGTTCCCATGAAATCGAGGCGGTTCATGACGCGCCCGCTGATGATGTTGGGAACCAAGCCGGGGACGACATTCGCATTGAACGGCGGCAGACTCTCTTTCAGTGTTCGTTTTAATTGGGCGAGCTCTTCATCGGTGTGTTCGGGGTGAAGTTCTTTTAAGATTCGGATCGTTTGGTCGATGATGACGCCGTGCTGGACGCCATTGGTAATACCGCGGTTGATATACGTTCCGCGGCCCAGAATCACTTCAATCCGCGTCCGATCGATTTGACCTTCGGAATACCCCGCGTCCGTGAGGGCCTCATGGGCCACACGCAGGGCCAGAAATTGATCGGGTTCACTACCGTCGACCGAATTAGGCATGACGCCATACTTCACCGGGTTGAAGCGGGCCAGGTCACCGAGAAAGCCGCCCCGTTTGCAGTAAATCCGATCGTTCTCTTTGGAGTCGGGATCATAATAGCGTTCAACTTCCCACTCCTGAGGTGGAGCGTCGACGGCATCCACCTTCGAGACGATATTGTTCCAATAGGAGGCAAGGTCCGGAGCGCCGGGATAGAGACAGGACATCCCGATGATTGCGATTTCTGTCACAACGCCCTCCGTTGAGTGGTATGGGATCCGCCGAGCCGATTGAGGGCCCGGCTACCGACCACCTCCATCCCCTTCATCTGACCGATCAGCCTCCCAACGTCGTCAAAGAAGTAAATATCCTCATAGATGCTTGAATCATCGGTATCAGGAAGAATCCGCACCATACACTGGACCCGACCGCCAGCGGCTGATCCATAGCGTATATACCGCCCGAGTCGTGACGGCAAAGGGGTGATATCTTTAAACGCCCGCGCCCAGAGGAGCACCAGTTGCAGGCCG
The DNA here is from genome assembly GCA_035517655.1 of Nitrospiria bacterium. Taxonomy (NCBI): domain Bacteria; kingdom Pseudomonadati; phylum Nitrospirota; class Nitrospiria; species Nitrospiria bacterium. The sequence goes on from DATIYJ010000008.1 coordinate 27,794, forward strand.
CAATCAACCAGAATCGGGTCGATCATCCAGGGGGTTGTCGCCCCTGTGATACAGTCGCCGGATTTGGATGGCCGTAAGCTTGCGATGATCGTTTCATCCGAGGCGCCCTCGATCGTTTCGATCTGCTGGAACAGCGAACCGTGGAACAGCCATTCTTCATACGCATGGTTAACCGTCTTTGGAAACGCGTCAAGAGGTTGTCTCGGAATATCAACCGCCGGCGGCTCAGGAAATCGGTCGCTCAACTCGACGGTTCCCTGGTAGTAAGTCAGGCCGGGATTCTTTGCATCAGTAATGGTGACCACGGCATCCAGACCGAGGCGTTCTTGAGCGGGTTCGGTTCGTGATCGGACGGACAATCGGATTTGTTTCGGACCGTTATCGAAAATGATCCCTTTAAACCGCCGAACATCACGAACGCCGATCACCTGCCATTCAGGCCACGCAGTCTGAACCGCTTCGACCATGAGCTCAAGTGCAAAGGCAAACGGCAACACAGGTTTCCCATCGATTTGATGGTCCAACAGGAAGAGATCGCGGTTCGGATCCAGGATCTGGACCCCGTCCAGCGTTCCTCCATCGCCGGGAGAAAGGGAGAATCCTTTCAGGAGAGGAAGATGCGCCCGTTGGTTCTTGGGTGCCGTGCTGGCCTCCCATGGACCGTCACCGAGCACCACCTCCACGTGGCCCTTCGGGCCCAGCGTCAGCTCGCGCCAGAAGGCGGCCCGTCCAAGCGGCGGCGGGATGACCTGAACCCCTCGCTCGGCAAACTGCCGTTGGACTTCGGTCGACGCCATGCCGGATTCCCATGGCCCCCAATTCAATGACACCACTCGTGCGCGCCATGTTCGGTCAAGGTGAAGGGCCAGCTTGTTCAGAATCTCGTTCGAGGCGCCGTAGTCTCCCTGACCGCGATTGGCGAATCGTCCCGCCACCGAGCCGAAGAAGACGAAGAATTTCAGTTGTTCCGGTCTGATCGCACGGATGAGGTTGAAGGCGCCATCCACTTTGGTGTCCATGACCCGGTCCAGAGACTGGGGCGTTTTCTCCTCTATCAGCTTGTCTTCGATAATACCAGCGGCGCTGATTACCCCGTCCAGCCGTCCATGGCGCCGGTAGATGTCGTTGATCACGGTCTGCATCGCGGCCGCATCGCGGACGTCCACTTGCAGGTATTCCACCTTCGCACCGGTTGACTGCAGCGCTGTAAGATTTGTTCGAATCTCGCGTTCCCGGAGCAGGCGGGCATAGGCTACTTCGACCTTTGCCGGCGTGACCGCGCCTTCCAAGCGACGAATCTGATCGATCAGCGCCGCTTTAAGCGCTGCAGGTTCCGTCAGCCCGCGCGTCACCGCCGCTTCGATGGTCTGAGGGAGCAAGGTGCGGCCAACCAGAATGAGTGTGGGCCGGCACTGGGAGGCCAATTCCATGGCAATCTCGGCCGAGATGCCGCAGGCCCCTCCGGTGATCAGAATCACATCTTCTGCCCCGATTGTGATCCCGCCCGAAGTGGTCTCCAATGGAGCTGGATAGGGGCGCAGGGCCAGGCGATCGCTTCCGCGGTATCCCACCTCAATGATGCCGTCCGACGCGCCCATCTCTGCGAGGATCCGGGAAGCCAGGGCCGGCGCGGCTTCGGCCGGATCAAAGTCGACCGCCGTGCAGTGCACCTCCGACCATTCGAGGGCCAACACTTTGATCAGCCCCGTAATACCGCCGTGGTGCGGTGACGTCAACGGAGATTCGCCCGCTGTTCCAAAGACATTCCCCATCGACGTGGCGCCGATGACCCAGGCTGATTTGGAACGGCCCGCAGCCCTCAGATCGGGCGCGGCCGCCTTGACCAAATAAAAGAGACTTTTGATCTCGCCCCGCAAGCGATCCCGCCATACCCTCAGATCGAGCCGGTCGAAGGGGGGCGCTTCCCGCAGGGGAAGAAGATGTACAAGGCCGTCGATCGTCCCATACCGTTCGTGGATCTGTTGCATCAAGGCATCGACCTCGGAAGGATCGGCCAGGTTCGCTTCGAATCGGCGGTCTGCCGTGACCGTGAGCGACGGTCCGTGAACGACGGTCACCACGTCCGCCCCCATGCGGGTCAGTATTGATCCAAGCGCATCGGCGACTCCTCGGCCGTCATCCGTGATCACGATGCGGCGGCCCGACACGGTTGGAGCGGTGGCATCATCTAATGGTGCCTGAAGAGTCCGGAGGAGAAATCGGGGAAGGGACCGTGAGGGAGCCGGTGCCGTCGGCGCGGCCGCTCGCGTGACGACTGATGCGGGAAAGAGGGCCGGTGCCCGAGGAGTCGGGGAGGCGGAGAGAATGGCAACCGTTGTCTCGATGATCCCCCGGAGGGTTTTGACCCCGGTGAACTGTTCCATGGCCCGTGAGACCCGCTGTTCGTTGTCGGGCCCGAGCTGCCGCCGGAACGCGCCCATGATCTCCACCCGCTTGATCGAATCGATGCCCAGGTCCGCCTCAAGGTTCAGATCGAGGCCCAGCAGCTCCCGGGGGTAGCCGGTCCGGTCGGCGACCAGTTGCACCAGCATCTCGGTCAGCGTGACCTGATCGACCACTGCAGGGTCGGCCGCGGCCGCCGGGGCGGTGGAAGAAGCCGGAGCCGGGGAGGGAGCGATTAATGGGGACGAAAGTGGCGTGGTCTTTCCCTGAGGCTGTATTGCGATCACCGGGAGAGGTGAGGGAATGTCGGCCTTGTGTGCCGGGGATGCGGGGAGTAGTTGAGTCGGTGATGGCTGTACCGGCGATCCCTGGAGGTAAGTCAGCATCACCTGTTTTTGCGTGTCAAGAAAACGCTGCATGAGATCTTGGAACTGAATCAAGACGGCGTCGGTCTCTGAGGCTGCCGACCCGTGATGTGAGTCGACTGCGTGCTGTGTCCTCGTGAGCGTGGGGGACGGTTTGCTGATCGAACCAATCCCATTCCCTCCCTCGTTTAAGGCAGGGGAGAGTTGAGGGGAAGCGGGCTGCTGGGAGCCCCCTGCACTCAATGCGATGGGCGGTTTCAGCGTGCGTTTGGCCTCCGACAGTTTCCGTACCCCACCCCCGCTGATCATCCACGTAGTTGGCGGAAGGGGCACCGGCTTGCAGGAGGTTTCAAGCGTGGATAGGTTGAGTTGGCGGGCCGATCGCCCTTCAAAGAGACGGTCAAAATCGGCTGAGACACCCCGGACGACGATCTGCGCGAGCGCATGCTGGAGCTGGGTCCGCCCGTCCCGCATCGGCAGATCGGTCGCGACCGCCAGGTGCGGCCGCGCTCCGAGAATGGCCCGGGTCAGGCCGGTCAAAACGCCGCGTGGTCCGACCTCAATAAAAACCCGAGCGCCGGCCGCGTACATGGCTTCAATCTCGCGGATGAACTCCACCGGCCGGACGAGATGGTCGGCCAGCGTGTCGATGATGGCGACAGGGTCGGTGGGGTGCGGGCCGCTGGTGGTGTTCGAGTAGACATCGAATCGGGGTGCGGCACAGGTCAGGGCGCGCAGGTAGTCGGCGAATCGGTCGCGGGCCGGAGCGACAAACGGGGAATGGAAGGCGCAGGCGACGGGGATGGGACGCGCCGTCACGCCTCGGGCTGTGAGCTTTTCGATTGCCTGTGCGATGGCCTCTTTTGAGCCGGCGAGGATCGTTTGGTTCGGACCGTTCAGATTGGCGATCGACAATCCCTCGATGGAGACCACGATCCCGCCCAGGCTCTCGGCATCCGCTTCAACGGCGGCCATTGTGCCCAGTTCTCTTCCCTCGGCCGCCTCAATGATCATCCGGCCGCGGGTCTCGGAGAGATGGAAGAGGGTCTCCTCGTCCAAGGCTCCGGCCGCATAGAGTGCCACGTATTCCCCATAGCTGTGGCCCGCCGCCATATCAGGCCGAAGGCCGAGTGTCTGCAGGAGTCGATACAAGCCGGCGCCGGCCGCGCCCAGTGCGGGTTGAGTGATGTTCGTGGCGGTCAGGGCCGCCTGATCCCGTTTTTTCTCCTCGTCGTTGAACCGCGGGGGCGGATAGATGTAGGCGGTTAAAGGTTTGGAGAAGCGCCCCGCCAAGACCCGGTCGGCGGCCTCGAAGGACTCCCGCACCTCTCTGAACTGAATGGCGAGATCCCGGAGCATGTCGGGATATTGCGAGCCCTGGCCGGGGAAGAGAAAGGCAACCTTGCCCGGACTTCCCGTGGCCGGGTCGCCGATGTAGATGCCCTGGGGATCCGTCGTCCATGACGTCCTGGCCACTAAAAGTTTCCGCTGGAGATCATCCAGCGAGGCCGCCACTATCGCCAGGCGAATGGGGCAGGCTTTTCCCGATGTCAATCGAGTGCGGGTCTGTTGCCAGACCGCGGCAGCCAACTCGTGAAGTTCCGGAGCGGCTCCCTGGGTCAGGGCCTGCTCGATCCGCTGAAGCTCGTTCTCCACCTCCTGCCTGGAGCCGCCGGCCCAGTAGAAGAGCTCGGTGGGCCATCGATCGGCCACAGCCGGCCTGTTGGTCTCCAGATAATTCCCCGTGTACTCTTCGATGACGGCGTGAAAATTTGTTCCCCCGAAGCCGAACGAACTGACGCCGGCCCGACGCGGGTGGGCCACAGCGGCCGGCCAGGGACGGGTTTCCGAGTTCACATAGAGCGGGCTCTCCGGATAGAAGACGTTGGGATTGGGTCTTTCGACGTTGATCGTCGGAGGCAGGACCTTGTGGTAGAGGGCCAGGGCCATCTTCATCAATCCCGCCACGCCGGCCGTGCATTTCGTGTGGCCGATCATGGATTTTAATGATCCAATGGCCGTCTCCTGCGGGTGCGCACCCGATGCGGCCAGGACCCGCATGAGCGACTCCCCCTCGGCCTGATCGCCCGCGACGGTTCCGGTTCCATGCGCCTCGAACAGGCTGATGGTGGCCGGAGAGAAGCCGGCTTTCTCATAGGCCCGATCGAGCGCGCGGATCTGTCCCTCCGGTCGCGGCGCGGTGAGTCCCTTGTCCCGTCCATCGCTGGAGGCGCCGACGGCCTTGATGACGGCATAAATTCGATCGCCGTCCCGCTCCGCGTCTTCCAGCCGCTTCAGCACGACCACCGCCAGTCCCTCGCTGATCACGATGCCGTCGGCCTCCTCATCGAAGGTCCGGCAGCGACCCTTGGGGGACAAGGCCTGCGTTTTGCTAAAGCACAAATAGCCAAACGGGCTCTGGACCGTGTCGGCCCCGCCGGCAATGACCATGTCGCTGGCACCGCTTTCGAGCTCCTGTACCGCCTGGTAGATCGCGGCCAGCGATGATGCACAGGCGGCATCAACCGTAAAGTTCGCGCCCCCCAGGTCAAACCGGTTGGCCACCCGGCCGGCCGCCACGTTCAGCAGGATTCCCGCAAACGAATCTTCGGTCCATTCGGGCAGGCGGTCCCAGACCTCGGCCGGGAGGTTGTCAAACACTGTCGGGAGACCGGAACGCAGCGCGTATTGCTGTCCGAGTTCGGCGACGCCGCCGCCGACGCCCAGAATGACGGAGGTGCGCTCATGCGGGAACGAAGATCCCGGCAAACCCGCCGAAGGGATGCCGTATCCGGCGTTGTGAAGAGCCTGACGCACCACTTCCAGCACCAGCAATTGGAGCGGTTCGATCGATTTCAGCGAGTTGGGCGGCATGCCGTAGCGCATGGGGTCGAACGGCACCTCGTCAAGAAAGCCTCCCCATCGGGAATAGACTTTGTCCCGCGCTTTCCTGTCGGGGTCAAAGTAGCGGGCGACATCCCAACGGTGCTCGGGAATCTCCGTGATGGCATTCACCTTGCCCAGCACGTTGTCCCAGAAGGTGCGGGTATCAGGCGCTTTCGGCAGCAGGCAGCCGATCCCGATGATCGCCACGTCGCTGGGCCGCATCCGCCTTCCGTTGGTCGCCTCGGTTGCGCGCGGTTCGGTCAATCGAGTCAGCCGCTCCATGCCGCGCACCGCCACCTCGTTGTGCAGCTCGGGGATGGTGCAGGTTCGGTTCCGGAGGGCGGCGACCTGTCCGATCATGTACATGCCCTGCCGGTGTTGTTCGGCATCCTCGATCGTCAGGTAGCGCGGAAGATCCCGGTCCTGGCCGAACTGCGGATTGCGGATGATGCCTTTGGCGGCGATTCGGAGGCGCCCCAGGTTGAGCTCTTCCAGAGTATCCCGGATCTCTTCAAGTGACCGCCGTTCGGCCGCCAACCGCCGCCTTTCCTCCTGAAACGTCTGTGCAAACGAAGTGTCGGCGCACCGGGTGGAGTGGCCGGGTCCGGTCTCCAGGAGAACTGTGTCCGTGCAGCGGATCGCCTCCTCCTGAAAGCCCTTCTGAATCGCGCCGGCATTGACTGCCTCTTCCGTAAAGAGATAGGCCGTTCCCATCAGGACGCCGATTCGGACGCCCCGCTGGGCCAGGGGGGCGGCCAACGCGGCCACCATGGCTGAAGAGAGCGAATCGTGAATGCCTCCGGCGAAGAGCACATGACAGCGTTCGGATTCGTGGCCGGACGGGAGGTGCTCCAAGAGTATTTCGATCATGCTCTCCCACAGGACAAAGCTTGACCGGGGGCCGACATGGCCCCCGCACTCCCGGCCTTCGAAGACAAAACGCCGGGTGCCTTCTTCCACAAACATTTTTAACAAGCCGGGGGATGGGACATGGAGATAGGTGGGAATCCCTTCGGCTTCCAAGCTTCGGGCCTGGTCCGGTCGACCGCCGGCGATTAGGGCAAAGTGCGGTTTGTACGCTTTGACCACCGCAAGCTGTTCTTGGCGCAGGTCGAACGGGACAAACCCCAAAATGCCGACTCCCCACGGACGGTCCTCAAGCAGCCGGCCGGTTTCCTTGAGCAGCGTCTCGACCTCAGGGGCGCGCATCAGCGCCAGGGCCAGAAAGGGGAGGCCGCCGCCTTCGGCAACCCGTAGCGCGAATTCGGCCCGATCGCTGACCCGGGTCATTGGACCCTGAACGATCGGGTAACGCGTACCGTGCGACCGAGCCAGAGGAGTATACTCGTCCAACGGCTTTAGTCTCCGTGCGGCGCTGAGATGGTCTTCGATCGATTTCTTCATCCCCTGCAGGATACCGCCAACGGTTCCAAATCGCTCAGCCAAGCGAGATGCAAACACGGCCTCTTGTCCTAACACACAAAGCGTGCCCGCCGAAGGATTCCAACCGACCCTGTTTTGAACCGCCTGTCGCCAGGCGTCCTGAATTTCCCGCTTCGGTCGCGGGTCATGGCTGAGTGAGGCCGCGATACGACGGAGTTCCTCGACACCCGGCGTGATTGGACTTTGAAATACCCGGAACGGCAAACCGATCTCACTCCCTAAACACGTTGTCTCGCTTCCGTCCATGCGGGAAATGGCGGACTTCATCGAATCGATCAGAGGGGATTCCCGCGCGAGGAGAAGTTGGTCGTTCAAGACGAGACCTGCCGCACCGCCGATATGGCATGCCGCTGCGCTATGAAGGCCGATTCCTCCCTGAGCCCACACGGGGAGTTTGACGCGTTGACGAATATGTTGGAAGAGTACGAATGTGGTTTCCTCTCCGACCCATCCGCCTGCTTCATGGCCTTTCGCGATCAGGCCATCCACCCCAATTTCTTCACCGAGACAGGCTTCATCAAAGGATGTGACTTCGAGGAGAACGGTCCGTTTTTTTTTGCGCAGGGCGCTGACTTGCATTGGAAGCGCTTCGGGGTTTGAAGCGGTGAGCAGTACGATTTGGACGGGTTCGGGAAGGCCTTCCGTTACCGCGTGAAAAAATAAACCCGCAGACGAATCAAGTTTGATGCCGCACTCGTTTTTTGAATATTGCACGAGCCGTTCGATCGCGGCGCGGGCCGTTTCGGGGTCCCCGCTGAATTCCAGATCAAGTATTCCCCATTCGCCGGCTCGACAGGCCGCAATGGCAATGGACGGATTGTTTGTTCGGGCGGGGGTCAAGGCTATGAGACGGAAGGAGTCCATGATAGAGGGGCTACACGTTAGAAGACGAATTACGCTGAAACAATTTGAGAGTCCGCATAATTTTTCCTTGAATTTTTGAGAATGTAACTGTTTTTTTGAGAATAATACTATATAGGGAGTACTGGGTATAATCAACCCCCTCAAAAGAGGGGAAAGAACGGATTTGGGGTTGTCTCAGCACAAGAGGATTCTTGTTTTTGTTGATAGCCCGTCGAAAATTGCATGAATTTCTCTTGAAAACCTAAAAAGAAGATGCTACCATCCGCGCCTAACAGGACGCGACTCTCATCGGTATTCGTAATCTGGAACTCTACCTCGATCGAGTACATCCGGACTCCCATGGAATTCGATGGCGGGTGTTCATCCCAGAGATAATCGGGCCACAGGTTGGAGAGTATGCAAACGGTGCTTCACCCCTAAACTTCCGAAAGGGGAATGAGAATACGTAATGTTTAGGTTTCTTGTTTTCATTTTTTGTCTGACCCTCTTTGTCGGATTTCCCTTTGGAGGTTCTTCCGCCTTCGCATTGACTCTGAACCAGGCACGTGAGGAAGCACTCCAGAAGTATTGGGGGGTTAAAATTGCTCATGAGCAGGCTATGGCAGCGGAGTCGGAACGCAAATCCCGGTTTGCCAATTTCTTCCCCAAGCTTTCCTTCAACGGCAACGTGACGCGGTATAACGACGAGACCGACTTCCTTCTACCGAAAGGAGCCATTCCCAACAACTTTACCACATTTCCTCTGATCGACACGTTGATCCAATTTTCAAATCGGGACGTCTATCAATTCGGCCCATCCTTGCAGCAGCCCGTCTTTGTGGGTGGCCGCCTCTATTTTGGATTTCAGCAGTCCCAGGCATGGGAAGAACAGGCCGGCTGGAATGAAAAACAGGTGGTGAACGACCTCCTCTATGCGGTTGAGCAGGCTTACCTCGATGTCTTGCAAGCCCAAGGCGAGAAAACCGTGGCGGAAAAAGACCTCGAATTTTATAAAAAGCTGCATTCGGATATCGAAAAACAATACAAAGCGGGTCGGACTACACTGGATGAGGTGCTGAAGGTTCAAACAGAGGAAGGAAAGGCCGAGGAAAAACTATTGTCGGCAACGAGCGGCTTGCAAATTAGCGAGGGACAGTTCAATCTTCTACTTGTCCGCTCGGTCGATGCCCCTGTTTCAATCGAACCCGTATCCGATCTTACGCCCGTTGCACTGGATCTTGCGACGGCCTTGTCGGCGGCTCAATCCTACCGTCCGGATTTGCAGAAAGACGTTGCGGTTTACAATGCCGCCGTCTACTCTACGCGGATTGTGGAATCTTCGTACTATCCCCAGGTTAATGCCGGCGCAAAGTGGTACCGACAAGATATATCCCCTAGTACGATAGATCGAGACCGCTGGCAACTTTTTTTAACAGCGGATTGGACTTTTTGGGAATGGGGGAGCACCAAGCAACGGGTGGCGGAGGCGGAGGCTCAGGAACGGCAGGCTGAATATCAGGTCAATCAACTTTCGGACCAGGTCCAGCTGGATGTTCATCAGGCCTGGGTGAAGCTTGAAGAGTCCGAGAAGCAAATTCAGGTCGCAGCACGCACTGTGGAACACGCCACTGAGGCCTTGCGGGTTGTTGCATTGGGATTCCAAGCAGGTGTCAAGACCTCAACAAACCTCATCGAAGCAGAGGCGTTGCTTTCGCAGGCTGAGCTTACCGATTTAAGGGCTCGATTTGCAGCTCAACTCGCCCGGGCAACCCTTCGACATTCCATCGGCATCATGGACGAAGAAAGTCTTGGAAAAGTAGGCGGCTCCAATTAAACGGAAAATGGAAACATCCTCCAATCCTAGATCTTCCTAAAGCAAGAACCTCAGACCGGCAACAAATTTGCCTTCGGGGAGGCGATGAGCCCACCTGACCTCGGCCAAAGTACGCGGCGCAAAAAACTTCTGGACTGGAAACGAAATCTTTAAGACCTCCGCAGCTTTTATGGGGCGCGTTGTCATAATACAGGCGCCACCGCTGCTTATATTCTGAAGGACACCGTCAAAGCCCATTTGTTCCGGATTTTCGCTCGAGGGACCGATTGCACGATGGAATTCCACTCGAAGGTTTGAGGAAAACCTTGCGCTTGATCTGGGAAGTTCCCGCGATCTGTCAGGCATGGCAATGTCTCACGCGTGAGACCGAACTTGGTGCAAGTCGGTCTGACGGAACATAAACTACTTCAGTGAGTGGGGTTAGCCGTTCACAATACACCCACTTCTTCAGCGGCCTTTAAGGAGCGCAACAGGTGCCAATTTGGTATTCTGCCCGAGATCGACAAATTAGTCGGGGAGGAATCCTACTATCAAATGAATTTGCAGTCAACCCCCTTTTCTGGGGGGGGTACTCTCGGTTTTTATTTGACATCCTTATTGTAAAGATTTAAGATTTGATATCCTCAAACCGGTAAATCAAGGTAAATTCTGATCGCAAAGTTCTAAAGGCGGTTTCATGGTGCTCGGTAAACATCATCTGTTGACGTTGAACAATTTTCAAGACCTGGCCTTAAATGAAGAAAAACAAGCCAGTGTCGCCTCGGAAGGGAAAAAACTTCTTGATATTTTGCAGCGCTCCATTCAATTTGACGCGGCTTGGATTTTTAAGTTTGATCCCTCATCGCTTAACATCTCGGATATTTACCTTCACCAATTCAGTCAGGAAGCTTTTTCAAAATACCTGGATACCTTTTATACCGAAACCCCCATACCCACCATCCATCAAATTCAAAAGGATGGCTATATCGCAAAAAGAGGGTCCGATATTGTTGAAACCGCGGTCTGGTTAAAAAACCCATTTTATCAGGATGTGCTTCATCCACTAGGGCTTAAATTTTTTCTCGTGGGCGCTTGTGTCGACCAAAAAAAACAATTTGTCGGTCTTATCGTCCTCTGGAGATCCAAGCATCGGTATGATTTCTCCGGTCGAGACAGCGTGTTTCTGCAGCACGCCTCCCTTTCGTGCGCTACTATCTTGAGCCGGACCCGTTCGACCGAGGACGATCTGGAAAAACCGGAGATCTTGAGGTTGATCACTCAACACTCGGAACCCGGCGTGATCATCTTGGGAAAAGACGATGAGATCGGCCTGATGAATCAAGAGGCCAAGACCATTCTTTCAATTATCCGAAGCGGGAGAGAACATCTCGCGCGAACATCCGATGAGAGATTTTTCCGAAAACTTCGTCAGCTAAGATCCCGGGTCCTGAATGAAACCTTCCTCCCCAAACAAAACGGAAGTTCCAGTCCTCCCTCCGAGATCTTTCGCTTCAGGGGAACGACCTTTTCTTGCAAAGGGATTCTTTTGGATGGAAGCGGCCGGGATGAAGGCTTGGTGATGATTCTGATCGAGGCGATGTCAGAAGAAACGGAGGTTTCGCCCGTCTTCAATAAGCGGTTTTCTGTATTCACCGCACGGGAGGGGGCGATCGCCAAACTGATCAGTCAAGGCTATACCAACAAGGAAATCGCGGCCGATCTTGGCATCGGCATCTATACGGTCAAAGACCATATCAGACACATTATGGAGAAACTCGGAACCAACACTCGTTCTGGTATTGTGGGGAAGATCATGGTCCGATCCGCGCCCGACCCCCACGCGCATTGAACTGATCCACCCGATGGAAAATATCGGTCGCCTCCGACTTTTCTCAAGAAACGATCTTATAAAACCCGCTCCGAGAATACGACGAAGGCCATTTCCATGGACCCGCGGGATGTGGTATAGTCGTTCATTATGCCTGCCCAATCCGTTCCACCTCTTTTTCGCGATACCCTCGTCAAAGCCGTGAAAGCGGGAGGGGAAATTCTGCGGCAATCCTTCGCGACCGAGATCCGGATTGATTACAAGGGGGAAGTGAATCTGGTGACCGAGGCGGACCGGGCGGCGGAGGCCACCATCATCCAAACCATTCGTAAGCGATTTCCGGATCACCGGTTTCTGGCCGAAGAAGGCGGCGAGTATGCCACGGCCGCATCGATTGCGTCCGATCACAAATGGATCATCGACCCGCTCGACGGGACCACGAACTTCGCCCACGGCTATCCCACGTTCTGTGTCTCGATCGGATTAGAAACCCGGGGGGACATCGTCTTGGGGGTCGTATACGATCCCTTGCGTGAAGAGATGTTTCTGGCCGAAAAGGGGAACGGGGCCGCCCTGAACGGCCGTCGGATCCGCGTTTCCAAGACCGAGAAACTCAACGCCAGTCTGCTGGTTACCGGCTTCGCCTACGATGTGCGGGAGGATCTGATGAACAATCTCGATCATTTCGCGCAATTCAGCCTCCGGGCTCAGGGCGTGCGGCGGACTGGTTCGGCCGCGTTGGATCTCTGTTATGTGGCGTGTGGTCGCTTTGACGGATTTTGGGAGATGAAGCTGTCCCCGTGGGATACCGCCGCGGGTTTTCTGATCGCCACCGAGGCCGGGGCGACCGTGACCGATTTTGGGAACCGTCCGTATCGGATCTATAAGAAGGAGATCCTGGCCACCAACGGAAAGATTCATCGGGAGATGGTCGAAGTTCTGGGATTGTCAAAGCGTCCCGACTGATAAGCGTACTCATCCAAACGCGGTCCATTTCAGGACCGCAGTTCCTGTTCAGAGATTTCCCCATTGAAGAGCAACCATTTCGAGCGGAGAGGATGGTACTTTTACGATTGGGCCAACTCGGCCTTCTCCACGACGGTTGTGACGGTTTTTTTGGGTCCGTATCTTACCACGCTGACGAAGTCGGCGGCCGGTCCCGACGGGTTCCTTGACCTTTTCGGTATCCGGTTGAATGCCGGTTCGTTCTTTCCCTATGTGGTTTCTTTATCCGTGTTGCTTCAGGTTATCTTGTTGCCGATCGTGGGAGCGATTGCGGATTACTCGCATCGCAAAAAGCAGATGCTGGCGGTCTTTGCCTATCTCGGTTCGTTGGCTACGACGGGGATGTATTTTCTTTACGGCTCCCGTTATTTATTGGGCGGGGCACTCTTCATCTTCGCCAATGTCAGCTTCGGCGCATCGGTCATCATTTACAACGCATTTCTGCCGGAGATCGCCGGCCCCGATGAGCGGGACGCCGTTTCCTCCATGGGTTGGGCGATCGGCTATCTGGGCGGCGGTCTGCTGCTGATGATGAACCTGGTTCTTTTTTCGCAAGCCGGTTCATTCGGATTGACGACCGGACAAGCCGTGCGAATCAGTCTGGCCTCGGCCGGCGTGTGGTGGGGTATTTTTACGATCATCCCTTTGGTGGCACTGAAAAGTCGCCAGGCGATCAAGCGACTGCCGCCGAAGGAAAGCTATCTGATGGTCGGTTTCAAGCAACTTCGTCGTACGCTCGGCAAAGTGCGTGCCTATCCCCAGACGCTTCTCTTTCTGGCAGCCTATCTGCTTTACAACGACGGGATCCAAACGGTGATCACGCTATCTTCGGAATTCGGACAGGAAGAATTGAAACTACCGATCTCAACGTTGACGACCGTTATTTTAATGGTGCAGTTCGTCGCCTTTGCCGGGGCCATCCTCTTCAATTACATCGCCAAAAGCATCGGCAGCAAACGGGCCATTGTGGCCAGCCTTGTTATCTGGACGGGGAGTCTGATCTACGCCTACGGATTTCTACGAACCGCCCTCCATTTTTACGCTCTGGCCGCCGTCATCGGCGTGGTGTTGGGAGGAAGTCAGGCTTTGAGCCGTTCAGTCTATTCGCTCATGATCCCAAAGGGCCAAGAGGCGGAATATTTCAGCCTTTATGAGGTGAGCGAGCGTGGAACAAGTTGGCTGGGCCCGCTTCTTTTTGGCCTCTCGCTCCAGTTGACCGGCAGCTATCGCATCGCCATTCTTTCCCTGGTGGTTTTTTTTATATTGGGTATGGTTTTGCTGCTGCGCGTGGATGTTCGGAAAGCGACGATCGAGGCGGGAAATCAACCTCCAGCGGGGATCTAAGACCGGTGCCTTCGCCCAAAGACGTTATTTCTTTGAGTGAGGATCCCGACCCGCTCGCTGGCAGTCCAGCCAATCGCGCTGGGAGATCTTTAGAAAGACTTCCACCACTTTGGGATCGAATTGCGATCCCGAACAGTGGAGGATCTCGTCCCGGGATGCCGGGTACGTCAGCGCTTTTCGATAAGGCCGATCGGTGGTCATGGTATCAAAGGCGTCCGCAACAGAGAAAATGCGTGCTCCCAGGGGGATCTCATCACCGCGAAGTCCTTTTGGATACCCCTTTCCGTCAAAGCGTTCGTGATGACTGACGACCGTTCGGGTGGCCCCTTCTAAAAAGCCGATCTGTTTGAGAATGTTGTATCCGATCGAAGGGTGGCGCTGCATTTCGGTCCATTCTTCGGCGGTGAGCTTACCGGGTTTCAGGAGAATATTATCGGAAACCCCGATCTTGCCGATGTCGTGCAGAAAGGCCCCCCGATAGATGTCCAGACGGTCCGACTTCGAAATGTCGAAGGGCTCCGATAACAAAAGGGTGTATTGCGCGACTCTTTTGGAGTGATTGCCGGTTTCGTGTTCACGCGCATCCAACGCGGCGACCAACGCCTCCAGGGTATGGTCATAATTGAGCTCAAGCTCCGCGAGCGTCTCCTGAAGCCTGGACGTTCGCTCAACGACTCTGGCTTCAAGTTCCTCCTGGTAGTGCTTGTTTTCGATGACCAACCGTCTTTTTTCCAAAGCGCTTTGGGTCGCCAGCGTTACCTCTTCCAGATGAAGGGGTTTGATGAGGTAGTCGTATGCTCCAAGCTTGAGGCAATTGATCGCGATCTGGGAGTCATCCAGCGCCGTGATCATCAGGACGGCCGTGTCCGGCCACTTGGCCTTCAAGGCCTCCAGAAGCCAAACACCGTCCCGTCCGGGCATTCGGATATCCGTGATGACCAGGGCGTGGGGGTCGGTCTCCAACACGCCTATGGCGGACTGCGAATTTTCTGCGACGGTGCAGGAGTATCCGATCTTGGAGAGATGGCGGGACAGGATCGTCCGGATGTTGGGTTCGTCGTCTACAATTAGGATCTTTTCTGTTTTTTGATGCATGCGATCCGACCCTTTACTGATTCAAGAAAGATTGCTCCCCAAAGAATAGCAAATTTCGGCCGCCTGTCAAGGGTTTGCAGATCAAATTGAAAACCGTTGACGGGGATGGTCATTCCTCCAATCGGCTATCCCATAAATGGGGTTGGTGTGAAGGTTACGACGAAGATCGCAAGCGAGATCCACCCGACGATCTGCCGGCTCCGGCTTAGAGGACGGTCGGTATCCAACACCGGCGGGTGATTGATTCCGAAGATGAGGGGGAGGATGGCCCAGAGAAGCCAGCCCGGCCAGCCGTAAATGCCCAACAGGATCAGCGTGGGAATCATGATTAGTGAAATCGTCCGATGATGCCGGCCGAGAATGGCATACACCACATGCCCGCCGTCCAGTTGGCCGATCGGGATCAGATTGAGGGCCGTGACGAACATTCCGATCCAGCCGGCGAACGCAATCGGGTGCAGCAGCACGTCATAATTAACCGGAAGAGGACCGATGGTCAGACGGGACATCATGGAAAAAATCAGCGGTGTGCCGAGTTTCATCCCTTCGAGCGTTGAAACCTCGACCACTTGAGAATAGTGCAGTCCGATTCCCACGGCAACGATCGCCACAATGAATCCGGCGATCGGTCCGGAGGCGCCGATATCGATCAGCGCCCGCCTGGTCGGGATAGGCGAGGTCATTCGAATGAAGGCGCCGAAAGTCCCGATAATTGACGGGGCCGGGATGAAGAAAGGTAATGTGGCACCCACCCCGTGATAGCGAGAGGTGAGATAATGGCCCATTTCATGGGTCAGGAGGATGGCCATCAGAGTGAAGGAAAACGGGATCCCTTGGACCAATTCGACCGGATGTTGGAAAACCTGCGCGCCCTGTTGAATCGCGCCGGCCAAGAGCGTCGTGAAGACCGTCGCGATGAAAAGCAGCGTGTTGACCCAGGGAAACCGTTTGCGGACCTGTGCATTGTCCGTCGGCCGAAACATTCCGGTATCCGGCATCGGGGGTGAAACGGGTTCTTCCATGGGAATGCGATGCACAAGCGGTCTTTCCATGAAGGGGCTCTTCTTTAGGAGTTTACGGCTTTGCGGATCTGTTGGATGCCATCCATCGGGAGTGTGACCCAGTCCAAGGCCATCTTGAGATAGATTTCGTCTTCCGAAGCACCGACCAATTCGCCACGGTAAGTCATGGCGTTGTAAATTACTTCGACCTGCTGCCCCCTCAAGCTTTCCAGTTCGTCCATGATCATCGGTTTATCATAATCCATTCCATGCGAAATTTCAATGGTGAAGCTGTCCCGGTCGTGGCCAAATCAAGTCTTGACTTAACGTCGGAGGGCGGACTATGATAAATTGCATATAAACCGACGGCCTCTATAGATAACTTTATAAAAAAACGGAGAGGAGCGATCAAGATGTCCGATACGATTAAAGTGGATCAAACCTTGGATTGTAAAGGACTTCTCTGCCCCCTTCCTGTGATCCGGACGAAACAGGCCATCGACAAGATGATGATCGGACAGGTTCTGGAAATGATTTCGACCGACCCGGGTTCGGTGGCCGACATGGCGGCCTGGTCGAAACGGACCGGACATGAGTTGCTGGAGCACCGGCGGGAAAACGGCTTGTTTCAATTTTTTATCCGAAAAACAAAGTAAGGGGCGGGTTCGCAGCTTTGCCATGACAGGCCCGATGAGTAAGGGCATCTGAGGACTTTACAGATTATAACCGCACGGACCGCACAATAAAGAAGGGGTTCCATTATGGCAACCACACTGGATAAGAGTTTGAATGACCTGATCGAAGCGAAGGTCAGGGAGATCGTTGATCAACGGGTCGGGACGCTGGTGGAGGAAAAACTTAAAAAGGAGAAGGAAAGTCGACGGAAGCGGCTGGCGATCGCGGTGGTTTCAAAGGGAACGATCGAAACGGCCTACGCCGCGCTGATCCTGGCCACGACGGCGGCGGCACTGGATATGGAGGTCGGCGTTTATTTTTCATTTTTTGGTCTGAACATCCTTAAAAAAGGGAATCAGGATTCGTTGAAAGTCGTCCCCTTGGGAAATCCGGCTATGCCGGTCGCGATGCCCAATATCGTGAGCGTTCTGCCCGGGATGACGGCCTTGGCAACGCTTATGATGAAGCGGGAGATCAAAAAGAAGAAGATCGCCACGATTCCCGATCTCATGCAGATCGCGCTCGAAACGGGAGTCAAGCTGTGGCCCTGCCAGATGGCAATGGACATGTTTAATTTAAAGAAAGAAGACCTGATCGACGGTCTGCCGGATCCTGTGGGCGCCGCGACCTTTTTGGAATATGCGGGCGAGGCCGATATCACTCTATTCATCTAACGTCTTCCGCGTCTTTGATGCACCCACGGCGGATTGACTTCCCCGTGGGTGTTTGTTATCCTCCCGGCATGAAAAAAAACAAGGGGAAATTCGTCATCTTCGCCCACAGCGGCACCTACGATAAACTTCATCAAACGGCCACGATCGCCTTAACCGCGGCCGCCATGGGGAGCGAGGTCTATATCATTCTGTTTTTCTGGGCCTTGAAAAAATTTTACTCGGGCCAATTGGACCATGCCGATTTTCCGGTCGAGTACCAGCCCTGGAGCCATAAGATCACCCAGCTCATGAAGGAGAAAAAAGTTCCACCCATCAGCGAGATGCTCCGGGAGGCGCGGGGGATGGGGGCCAAGGTAATCGTCTGCAGTGCCGGGCTGGAATATATGGATATCAACGACAAGGCGCCGAAGGACGGCCTTATTGACGATGTTTGGGGGCTGCCTCAGGTGTTGACCATGGTGGAGGGCGCCGCGACCGTTCTGTATATATGAAACAGGATCCCTCTCAACGGTACAGTCCATCCGTGCTTCCGCCGCGGACCTGCGATATTTGCGGGCAGGAGGCCGAGAAATTCTTCCCGGTCTACTCCGGAACGGACATCATGACCATCTGCGCCGACTGCAAGACCGATGTGGCCGGCGGGGAGTAGACATCGCCGACGGTCTCTCAGAACCTGAAGCCGGTTCTACGGTGGCTCTAGGATTCGGTTCATCCTCCGATGAAACGGCGAGCCGATCTCGGATGGAGCGGTGGAGCGGACTTGCGATCGTCCCGGTCGTCCTTACATTCACCTACTCCCTTTGGTCCCCGTCGCTCCCGGCATCGTTATGGTCGAGTCTGGTTCCTCAATCCGTCGCCTATGTCTGTCTGGGGATTTGGGCGGGCGTCAATGACCGCCCGCTCGATCGCCTGTTTATCGGCACTCGCCATCTTAAAAGAAGCCTTTGGCTCGGAACGCTCGTCGGCTGCTTCACCGGACTCATCAATTTGTGGGTCATTGTTAAGCTGACGCCCTGGTTGGGATACAGTTTTGGTTTCCTTCGCGACACGCCGCATGCGCGAATGCCGTTCGCGTTGATGGTTCCGTGGGGCATCGTCGTGATCGCGGTGTTCGTCGAGGCGGACTTCCGGGGGTTCATTCTGGGGAGAATCACGGCGCTGTTGGGCGACAGACCGTACGGATCGACCCTCGCCGTGATCCTTTCGGCTTTTGTTTTTTCTCTGGATCCGTTCATGATAACGGTCTTTCGGGGTTATCACTGGCTGGCGCTCACGGATGGTTTGATCTGGGGCGGGCTGTTGCTGGGGACCCGAAACTTGTTTTCCACAATTGCGGCGCATGCGGTTGAGGTGATATGGGTTTATTCCGTCCTCTGGATTTTTTATCGGTGATTGGTTGGGATTCGATGTTCCAAGCCGCCGCAGCGTCGGTTCCATCGACGGCCCGCGGTGGCGGTTTTTATTGCAAACCGCTTTGGAACTTCTTATAATGAAAACTCGTTCGGACGGGATTGCATCATGACGACGGATCATCAGGATCGGGTTCGTTTCTGGACGCGCCGATTTGCGATCCCGATCGGATCGGCCGTGATCGCCGGCCTGTTGATGATCGGGGCCTTCCTGCATTTGTTTCATCGCATACCCGTGCCGCAATTTCCGGCCGCCGGTTTCAACCTTCAAGCCGCCGGGCTTGGAAATCGGAGCTACCTTTTTCTGACGCGGCGCGACCCGTCCGCCGCCCCGTCCCAGGAGAGCTGGTGGATGAAGACGGTGGAAGACGATCGGATGCAAGGCGAATCGGAGGTCAAACCGTTTCAATCCCTCGTGGCTTTCTCCGACAAACTCTGGTTCTTCAGTCCGGGAATGTACCGGGTCTTCGACGGGAAAGAGTGGCAGCGGTTCGACGCCCCGTGGGTCGGCGATGACCCCATCGTCACCGCGGGACCGGAACGGCTTTTGCTCCTCAGCCGCATCGGGACGGATTTTTCCATGACGTCCTATGCCCATGACGTCTGGGAAAGGCCTGTGCCGGTCGGGATCGATCCGAACGATCGGAACCTGCTCTGTTCGGAACGGTGTTTCTCGCGCTTGGTCATCTTCAAAGACAAGGTCTATTACCTCTGGCTGAAAAGCGGGACCCTCTATTGGTTGACGTGGGACGGCGGAGCATCGGGCCGCGTGGAGTCGCTGGAGCAGACGTTTGGAAAACTGATCCGCTTCGAGGTCCTGTCGGCTCCAGATGGAATATTCATATGGTATATTCCGATGTTGGAAACGGATTCCGCTAACGCCGGTCCAACGGTCCCTCCCATCGGCTTGAACGTTTGGGATGGCAACGGGTGGCACGGCGCGAACCATCTCGGGCGGTCTACCCCCGGTCAGCTTCTGGAGATTTCGGCCTTCCTGGCTCACGGCGAACCGCATCTCGTGGTCAATACCGGAATACAAATCGAGGATATGATGTGGGAGGGAGGGCGGCCGGGACGAACCGCTATTCTGATGGGAGGCGACCTGGGGCCGACCGTTCTCCGTTATCAGGGAAAGGTTTTGTTTCTGTTCCTCTTCCTAATGAGTCTTGCCACGGCCGGGCTGGCTTTCGCGCTGAGTCGGTGGAAGCCGGTTTCGGTGAATTCAGGTCCCTCCTACGCATCGGTGGGGCGGAGGTTGGTGGCGAAGGCCATCGATACCGCCATGGTGATTATTCCCGTCGGGATCTTGGTCGGAACTCGCCTGGATCCGGACCGTTTTCTTTCGCCGACCTCGTTCAAGCATTGGCTGTCGGCCGGCGCGACGGCGTGGATCATCGCTTCGCTCTTGCTTTTTACCTACCATGCCGTGGCCGAAGGTTTCTGGGGGCAGACCTTTGGCAAACGACTCTGCGGGATCGCGGTGACGGGTCAGAATCTGAAACCGTGCACGATTTTGCAGTCCGCCGTCCGCAACTTCCTGCGTTTGGCGGACAGCGTTTGCTTCTACTGGGTGGGGCTGATCAGCATTGCCGCCACCGACCGTTGGCAGCGCTTGGGAGACCTGGCTGGTCGGACCATTGTCGTGCGAACAAAACATAAACCGGACGTTACGGAAGCAGGCGCTCAATGAATGGGTCCTGCGGTACGTCCGCTTGCAGGAGGAATGATGATCGCCAAAATACGGAGCAGCGCCGTCATCGGTCTGGATGCCCTTCTCGTGGATGTGGAATTGGACGTGGCCATGGGTCTTCCGATGTTCACAATCGTAGGACTGCCGGATGCCGCCATTAAAGAAAGCAAGGATCGCGTCCGGGCCGCGCTCAAGAACACCGGATTTAATTTTCCCGTGAAAAAAATCACGGTCAACCTGGCTCCGGCCGATGTCAAGAAAGAGGGCTCGGCTTTTGACCTGCCGATGGCTCTTGGAGTTTTGGCGGCCGAGGGAATCCTGGAACCGGAGTCGGTCAAGAACTATCTCGTGGTTGGGGAGCTGTCGCTCGACGGGCGGATCAAATCGATTCGGGGCGCCCTGTCGATCGCGGTTGCCGTAAAAGGAGCCGGGCTGAGGGAGATGATTCTTCCGGCTGAGAATGCGAACGAGGCGGCCGTGGTGGAGGGCGTCCATGTTTACGGCGTGGAGACGTTGCCTCAGGTGGTTGAGTTTTTAAACCGGAATCAATCCATCATTCCGGTCGCGGTTAACCTTCGGGAGATTTTTTCGGAGAACGCCGTATACAGCGATGATTTCATGGATGTGAAGGGACAGGAGCATGCCAAGCGCGCCATCGAGGTGGCCGCCGCGGGCGGCCATAACCTCCTAATGATCGGCCCGCCCGGCTCCGGGAAGACGATGCTCGCGAAGCGTCTCCCGTCGATCCTGCCCGCGATGAGTTTCGACGAGGCCATCGAAACGACCAAGGTCCATTCCATCGCCGGCCTTCTTCCTGAACGACAACCCCTGCTGGCGGCCCGTCCGTTCCGCTCTCCCCACCATACTATCTCGGACGCCGGGTTGATCGGGGGCGGCCATGTGCCGAAGCCGGGCGAGGTCAGCCTGGCCCACAACGGCGTGCTCTTCTTGGATGAATTGCCGGAGTTCCGGAGAAACGTCCTGGAAGTTTTGCGTCAGCCGATCGAGGACGGACGCGTCACGATCTCGCGTGCGACCGCCTCCTTATCGTACCCCGCCCAGTTTATGCTGATCGCCGCGATGAATCCCTGCCAGTGCGGTTTCTTTACCGATCCGGCTCATGCCTGTGTTTGTACCCCGCTGCAGATCCAGCGCTATCGCGCCAAGGTCTCCGGCCCCCTGCTCGACCGCATCGATATCCACGTGGAAGTGCCGGCGGTTCCCTTCCGGGATCTGTCGGCGGAGCGTGTGAGGGAGGATTCGACCACGATCCGCAAACGTGTCAGCCAGGCGCGCCGATTACAGCAGGAGCGGTATCAGAACGACGGAATATATTGTAACGCGCAGCTGCGGCCCCGGCAACTCAAGAAGTATTGTGTACTTGATGAAGCCGGACGGAAACTGATCGAGCTGGCCATGAACAAACTGGGACTGTCGGCCCGGGCCTACAATCGGATCTTGAAGGTCGCTCGGACGATCGCCGATTTGGAGGTCAAGGAACGGATCGAACCGCCGCACGTCTCAGAGGCGATCCAGTACCGCACCCTCGACCGCAGGGGCATTGCGTAATGAGGGGTTTCCGCTAGGGGAAAGGCTGGGCATGAAAAATCGACGACAGAATCCGCGGCTGACCATTATGGGGATGGTCCGGGTCCGGTTGCCGGGCGATTCAAAAGCCGTGGAAGCCTATCTGGCCAATATCAGCCGGGGGGGCATCGGGATCTATCTTCATAAAAAGACCCGAGTCGGAGAGAAACTCCGGATTGCGGTTCCATCGAAAGACAAAGATGACCAGGAAGAGGAATTCGGTGCCGAGGTGGCCTGGATCTCCCGTGCCGGAGAACTTTACATGGTGGGTGTCCGGTTTGAGAGCATGACCAAAGATAAATATCACGCCGTTCTGACAAGCCTCTTTTCATAAAATCGTGCGGATGTCGGAGGCGCGGCCTGTTAAGTGCCTCTGAAACGATCAGGGGACGACATGGATAACTCCCTTCTGAACAATACGCACAACGCCAAAATATCCCAGCGACGGCAACATCTGCGCCTGACCGCAATGGGCGTGGTGACGTTGACCGTGCAGGGCGAAGAGCCGCAGGAAGCCTATCTTGCCAGCATCGGCCGCGGAGGGTTCGGCGTCTATCTGCACCGTCCGGTTAAGGTTAAACAACTTGTGGTCATGACACTCAAACTGATCGAAGGAGACCAGGACGGACAGGAATTGAAGGTCGCGGCGCGCATTCGGTGGGCCAAGTCGGCGGGCCAGCTTTATATGGTCGGGCTCCAGTTTGAACCGATGTCGGATCAACGCTACAGCCAGCTATTGAGGCATCTCAATGTCATGGAGGAATTACAATTGCCATAGCCGGTCTCTAAGCAAGCGGCGCCCGGTCTTTGCCGGCGGCGCTGTTTAGAATCATCCCATCCGTTTCCATGCGACGTCCAAAACGTTGTATGCGTTCCTTGTGTTCGGAATCCGATTCAAAGTATAATGGAGTGTTTTCAGAGTCGACAAAACGCCGTGGATCTGGAGTGAAATGTGCCGTACGAAGGCAAACACGAAAAAGACAAGATCTTTCCAGCGATCGAGTATGAAGGACCGTCGAAGCCAAAGTGGTCCTGGAAGATCAGGCTGCTGATTATCGCGGTCGCCCTGGCGATTCTCGGGGCGGGCGGTCTGGGCGGGATCCTTTGGTATTTTTCGAGGGATCTTCCGTCCATCGAAACCCTGCGCGAGTACCAGCCGAGCCTCGTGACCAAGGTTTATGGAGAGGATCGCCAGCTCATCGGGCAGTTTTATATCGAGCGACGCGTCGTCGTTTCGTTCAGCCAGATGCCGCCGGATCTTCTCCACGCGATTATCGCGGTGGAGGATTCGCGTTTTTATGAACACAAGGGCATCGACCCGCTGGGCATTCTTCGCGCTCTATTGACCAACATTGAGACCCTCCGCCTCCGTCAGGGGGCCAGCACGATCACACAACAACTGGCTCGTTCGCTCTTCCTGTCGTCCGAGAAAAGCCTCAAGCGAAAGATCAAAGAGGCGCTGCTGGCCTGGAAAATGGAGAAGGTCCTGACCAAGGACGAAATCTTGGAGTTGTATCTGAACCAGATCTATTTCGGGCACGGCGCCTACGGGGTCCAGTCCGCGGCCCGGACCTATTTTGGCAAGAACGTGGAACAGCTCAACCTGGCCGAGGTGGCCTTCCTGGCCGGCCTGCCGCGCGCTCCGACGGAATACTCTCCCTACATCAATCCCGAACGCGCCAAACAACGTCAGGGCGTCGTCCTGCGCCGTATGGTGGAGGAGGGTTTCATTACCGAAGATCAATTCCGCCGTGTCTACCGACAAGACCTCTATTTTCACAAACTCGAAAAAGAAGAAGAGGTCGCACCCTACTTTATGGAATACCTTCGCCAGAATCTGAGCGCGACGTACGGTGAGAACATGGTCTATAAAGGAGGTCTCAGTGTTTATACCACATTGAACCTCGTGCTCCAGAAAGCGGCCACGCAGGCCCTCCAGGAAGGCCTCCGCGACTTGGATAAACGCCAGGGCTATCGCGGCCCGATTGCGCACAAGAGTCCCAAGGAACTGGCTCAGGATCTCGAAACCGGCGCCGGAATCATGGGAATGGCCGTGGTCAATGAAGGGGACGTGATCGACGGGGTGGTCACGGCCGTGGACGAGCAAGGAGCCACCGTCGTTGCGGCCGGCCGGACCGGCCGGATTTCCCCCGACGGCATGGCTTGGGCCAAGAAGAGGCTGAAGGGGCCGGACCTCCTCAAAGATGTCGAGACGAACCCCAACGCCAAGCCGTCCGGTATCCTACATGTCGGCGATGTGATCCGCGTCAAGATTCGAAGGCTCGATGCCCGCGCCAAAACGGCCGTCTTCAGCCTAGATCAAGATCCGGTGGTGGAAGGCGCGTTGATCGCTCTGGATCCGAGAACGGGCGCGATCAAGGCCATGGTCGGAGGGTACGATTTTAAGCGGAGCGAGTTTAACCGGGCCCTCTCGGCCCGTCGCCAGCCGGGCTCGGCTTTCAAGCCGATCATCTACGCCACGGCGATCGAGCGCGGGTTCACACCGGCCACGATCATGGTGGACTCGCCGGTCGTGTTTGTCGATGAGGAACAGCAGAAGGTCTGGCGTCCGGAGAATTACGAATCCCGGTTTTATGGCCCCATCAGCCTGCGGGAAGCCCTGGCCCATTCGAGGAATTTGGCGACCGTGAAATTGCTGGACCGCGTGGGCATCAAAAATGTGGTGGAATTCGCCAAGCGCGTGGGCATCACCAGTCCGCTGACGCCGGATCTGTCGATGGCGCTCGGTTCATCGAGCATGACCCTGATCGAACTTGCCTCGGCCTACGGTGTTTTCGCCAATGAAGGGGTTTACGTGGAACCGATGGCGGTTCTGTCCGTTGTGGATTCGTCCGGCCGAATTCTGGAAGAGCACGAGCCGGTGGCGAACGAGGTGATTGCAAAGGAAACCGCGTATGTGATCACCAACATGATGGAGGATGTGATTCAGAAGGGGACGGGATGGCGAGCCAAAGTGCTGGGTCGTCCCCTGGCCGGAAAGACGGGAACGACGAACGATTTCACGGATGCCTGGTTCGTCGGATTTGCCCCGAATCTTGTGGCGGGTGTCTGGGTGGGGTTCGACGATGTCCGATCGTTGGGCGATCGTGAGGCCGGCGCTTCGGCGGCGCTGCCGGTCTGGATCAATTTCATGCGGGCGGCGTTCGACGTGATACCTGAAATGACCTTTCCGATTCCGGAAAATGTGGTGTTCGCCAAGATCGATCCGCAGACGGGTCTGCTCGCCCCGGAAGGGGCCGATGACGGTGTGATCGAGATCTTTGTGAAGGGCACCGAGCCCACGAAAGTGTCGCATCCTCAGCCCAAGCCCGCCGAGTTTTTTCGAATTGATGCGGGTAATGGGTAGATCAGGGGCGTATCGGGGCAGTTGACTTTTAAGGGCGATTTCACCTACTATAAAAAGCTATTTTTAACAGGATGCGGATTTCCACATCCGTCGTTGAATGCCCGTGAGGATGATTGATGACGATTAAAGTTGGAATTAATGGGTTTGGACGAATCGGCCGTAATCTTTTCCGGTCGACCCTATCCCAACGCGCGATCGAGTTCGTGGCCGTCAACGATCTGACCGATGCCAAGACCCTCGCGCATCTCCTGAAATACGATTCGGTCCACGGGACCTTCCCGGCGGAGGTCCAGGCGAAGGATAAGTCGATCCGGGTGAATGGTCGGCCGATAGAGGTGCTGTCGGAGAAGGACCCCAAAAAACTTCCTTGGAAAGCACTCGGAGTGGATATTGTTGTCGAATCCACCGGGCGGTTCACGGATCGGGAGGGAGCGACCGCGCATCTGACGGCCGGGGCTAGTAAAGTGATCATCTCTGCGCCGGCCAAGGATCCGGATCTCACCATTGTTCTGGGCGTCAACGAGTCGATGTACGAACCGGATAAACATGCCATCGTTTCAAACGCCTCCTGCACGACGAACTGTCTGGCTCCGGTCGCGAAGGTGCTCCTGGACGGTTTCGGCATCAAGCGAGGATTGATGACGACCGTCCACTCGGTGACGAACGACCAACGCCTCTTGGATCTGCCCCACAAGGACCTGAGGCGGGCCCGGGCGGCGCACCTTTCGATGATTCCCACTACCACCGGGGCGGCCAAGGCCCTCTTCCTGGTTCTTCCCCAATTGAAAGGAAAAATGGACGGCATGTCTATCCGCGTGCCGACACCGAATGTCTCGGTCGTGGACCTGGTCGCCGAGGTGGAACGTGACCTGACCGAATCGGAGGTCAACACCCGCTACCGTCAGGCGGCCGAGGGTCCTTTAAAAGGCATTCTTCAGTATACGGAAGAGCCGTTGGTTTCGGTTGATTTAAACGGCAATGCTCATTCGGCGATCTTCGATGCGTCCCTGACCAAGGTTCTGGAAGGACGCATGGTGAAAGTCATTGCTTGGTACGACAACGAATGGGGCTATTCCTGCCGTCTTCGGGATCTTATTGAATACATCGGACAGAAAGGCTAACGCGCATACGACGTCGTCCATGAGCGGCCCAGTCCGATTGCATTGACTGCGTTCCCGTCATGAATCAAAACGATGATCGTAGACAGAGGACCCCATGAATATGCACAAAGTGACCATTGAAGATCTGAAGATCAAGAAAAAACGCGTGATCGTCCGGGTGGATTTCAACGTGCCTTTGGACGAGCACCTCAACATTACGGACGACACCCGCATCCGATCGGCGCTGCCTACGATCAATTACGCCATCGACGAAGGGGCGAAAGTCATCCTTTGCTCCCATTTGGGAAGACCCAACGGGAAGATCGATCCCCGGCTGAGCCTTGCGCCTGTCGTGAAGCGTCTCCAGCGATTGCTGGGGAAAGAGGTGGCCTTTGCCCCGGATTGCATCGGTCCGCAGGTCGAGAAGATGGTCAACCAAATGAAGTCGGGAGACGTCCTCCTCTTGGAGAATCTCCGTTTCCATCCCGGAGAACAGAAAAACGATGAAGCCTTTTCAAAGGCGCTGGCCCGTTTGGCCGATGTGTATGTCAACGATGCCTTCGGGACCGCCCACCGAAACCACGCCTCCGTGACCGGAGTCTCAAAATTCGTTCCCCAATCCGCGGCCGGCTTTCTGATGAAGAAAGAGATCGATTATCTGGAGGGGGCCATGGCGAATCCCGCCCGCCCGTTTGCGGCGATTCTCGGCGGGGCCAAGGTGTCGGGAAAACTGGGCGTCGTCGAGAACCTGGGGAAAAAAGTGGACAAGGTGATCATCGGCGGGGGAATGGCCTTCACGTTTTACAAAGCCCTGGGTTATGAAGTCGGGAACTCCCTGGTCGAGGACGGCATGCTTCAGATGGCGATGGATATCCGAAACCACGCGCGGGCCCGCGGGGTGAAGTTCTACCTCCCGGTCGACTGCGTCGTGGCGCAGAGCCGGGACCCCAGCGCGGAAACGAAGATCGTCCCGATGCAGGAAATCCCCAAGGACTGGATGGCGCTGGACATCGGTCCGGCTTCCGTAAAATTATTCACGGAAGCCTTGGCCAATGCGAAAACGATTCTTTGGAACGGCCCGATGGGGCTCTTTGAGATGGATGCGTACTCCCGTGGAACGTTCGCCGTAGCGCACGCGGTGGCCAATGCGTATGCCCTGACGATCGTGGGCGGGGCGGATACGGCGCTGGCCGTTCATCGTGCGGGCGAGTCAGAAAACATGTCGTTTATCTCCACCGGCGGCGGCGCGGCGCTGCAGCTGCTGGAGGGCAAAGAACTTCCCGGGCTGGCCGTTTTGCCCGGCCGCGCCGAGCAACTCCAGCGGGTGTGACCGTCAAGACGACATCCTTTCGAAGACGGCCGATCGCGATCGGGAATTGGAAGATGCAGATGTCCCTGACCGAATCGACGGCGGTCGCGCGGCAACTGGTCAAGCAGTTAGGCGATAGACGGAATGTCGAGATTGTGATCGCGCCGAGTTACACGGCCCTTCAAGCCGTCGGCGAGGTTCTAACAGGGACCGACCTTCTGTTGGCGGCGCAGAACGTTCACTGGGATGACCGGGGGGCCTACACCGGTGAAGTTTCGGCGGTCCAGCTCAAAGAGGCCGGTTGCCGATTCGTGTTGATCGGCCATTCCGAACGGCGCACCCTCTTCGGCGAAACCGACGAAATGGTGGGACGAAAACGAGTTGCCGCGTTGAAACAGGGATTAAACGCCGTTGTTTGCGTGGGAGAAACGTCGGACCAGCGCCGGGCGGCTCAGACGGCATCCGTTGTGACGGCCCAGATCGGGAAGGGCCTTGAGGGTGCGACCGAAGGATCGCTCGATCGGCTGTTGATCGCGTACGAGCCGATCTGGGCGATCGGAACCGGTCAGGTGGCGACCGTAGTCCAGATTTCGGAAGTCCATGCATTAATCCGTCGAGAACTGGCCAAAATACTCGGGACGGATTCGGCTGAGGCGGTCCGGGTGATTTACGGAGGTAGCGTGACGACGGTGAATATCGCGGATCTGGCGATGATCGAACATCTGGACGGTGTGCTGGTCGGCGGGGCGTCGCTGAAGGCGGATGGATTTGCGGCCATCGTCAAGACACTGGAAAAAATAAAAAGCGAAATCAAAACGGATCGTTAAATAATACATTAGGGGGAGAAGAGGAAAATGTATGTTTTGTTAATCATCCTGCATGTGATCGTCAGCTTTATTATGGTCAGCGTGATCTTGCTTCAAGCGGGAAAGGGAGCCGAGATCGGCGCCTCATTCGGAGGATCGAGCCAGACCGTCTTCGGCAGCCGCGGACCGGGCACGTTTTTAAGCAAGCTGACCGTGTCGGCCGCCGTCATCTTTATGCTCACCTCGTTGAGCCTGTCCGTGTTGTCCAAGGGACGTTTCTTATCCACCAGCGTGTTGGATCTCAAAAAGGCCCCGCCGGCTGCGGAAGCGCCCGCGCCGCCTGCCGCGAACGGGGGAGCCGCTCCATCGGCAACGGCACCGGCGAATCCGGCGGAAGGACAGTCGACGGCTCCGGTCAACACCCCCGCGGTTCCAGCCACGCCCGCGCCGACGCAGGAAACTCCGCCCAAAACGGCTCCATGACCGGTACGACAATGACTCGGACGATCCTTGTTGTAATTATGGCTGCAGTGTCTTGCCTGTTTCCCGTCATCGTTCACGCGGGAGAACCGGAGAAACCGGACGCGATCACGGTGGGCTCCATCGGGGACGCCCAGCGGCTGATTCCGATGCTGGCGTCGGACTCGGCCTCCGGGGACATCAGCGGGTGGATCTTCAACGGGTTGGTGAAGTATGACAAGAACATCAACCTGGTGGCAGATCTGGCCGAATCATTTTCCGCATCGCCGGATTGTCGAAAGGTCACCTTCAAGCTTCGCAAGGGGGTGAAGTGGCAGGACGGTCAGGAATTCACGGCGGCCGACGTTCTCTTTACGTACCAAAAAGCAATCGACCCCAAAGTGGCCACGCCCTACAGCGGCGACTTTGAACGGATTGAAAAGATAACCGCGCCGGATCCGTATACCGTTTTGGTTACCTACAAAGAACCCTTCGCGCCGGGTCTGGCCAGTTGGGGCATGGGGATCATCCCGAAGCATCTTCTGGAAAACACGGATCTCAACACGACCGATTTTAATCGCAAGCCGATCGGCACCGGACCCTATCGCATGAAAGAATGGGTCACCGGACAGAAAATCGTTCTGGACGCGAACAGCACCTATTTCGAAGGCCCGCCGCATATCGAGGAATACATCTATCGAATCATCCCGGATAATGCGACGATGTTCTTGGAATTAAAGGCCGGCGGACTGGACTTTATGGGATTGAGTCCGCTGCAGTATCAGCGGCAGACCGATACGACCTATTTTAAGCACTATTTTAATAAATACCGTTATCCGGCGTTTGCCTATACTTACCTGGGTTACAATCTTTTGGATCCTCGTTTTCAAGATAAACGGGTCCGTCAGGCGATTGCGTATGCGATTAACAAACAGTCCGTCATTGACGGAGTTTTGTTCGGTCTCGGCCGGCCTGCAACCCAGCCGGTGCCCCCGGAGTCTTGGGCCTACAACTCCGATGTGCCGAAGTTCGAGTACAACCCCGAAAAAGCCAAACAGCTCCTGGCGGAGGCCGGTTGGAAGGACACCGACAACGACGGGATTCTGGACAAGGACGGCAAACCGTTTCAATTTACCATCCTGACGAACCAAGGGAATGACGAACGCCGGAAGACGGCCGAGATCATTCAACAAGACCTGCGGAAGGTCGGAATCCAGGTCGAGGTCCGCGTCCTGGAATGGCAGGCCTTTCTCCACCAGTTCATTGATAAGAAAAAGTTCGAAGCGATTATTCTGGGATGGTCCTTGGGCCGGGATCCGGATGCCTATGACGTCTGGCATTCCAGTAAGACCAAGGAAGGGGAATTTAATTTTGTTTCGTACAACAATCCGGAAGTTGATCGACTGTTGCTGGCCGGCCGGAATACCTGCGATCAGGCTCAGCGGAAAAAAATTTACAGCAAAGTTCACGCGCTGATTGCGGAGGATCAACCCTACACTTTTTTATACTATCCGGACTCCCTTCCCATTCTTCAAAAGCGGTTCAAGAATGTTACTCCGTCACCCATCGGCATCTGGTATAACTTTCCGACCGAATGGCACGTGCCGAAAAACAAGACCGAGTGGTATCGATGAGGAACCCATCCGGTCACGGATGTTGATCCGGAACGGCGGTCGGCAGCAACGCGGGCTCGGCCAGCGGACGGCGGGGTTCGAGCTTTGCGCGGGGGACTTGGATCACTTGGCCGTCCGGTTGCGTCACGGCCATCGAGAGGGGAGAGTTCGGCACCGTCCACCGGCCTTTGAGGATGTTCGTCGGCTCATCGCCTTCAAAGACCAAATAGCTGTAGGAACCGTAATGCGGCAGCTTGCGCGCCAGACCGGCCAGGGCCGTCATGGAATCGGCCGCGACCCAGGCCAGCGCCGCATCCGCGTTTTGATGTCTACGTCCTGTGAGAACAATCGCGTGGTCGTTCCGTCCGACCTTCGTTGGCCCGATTTGAAGATTATTTTGCATGAACGATAGATCCTGTCCCGCCAGGGCCGTTTTAATGTTCGGCAAAAACCGATTCTCCCATCCCAGAATCCATACCGCGCGGTCGAGAGGCAGCGCTCGAACCTCGTTGTCCGACTTGATCTCGATCGAACCGGAACCTGACGGCCGCCCGAAGGCCGAAATCGACTCGGCAAACTGCCGGTAACCGCGACGGACGGTTTCATCGGCGTCGGCCGGGATCAAGAACAACGTTTTCTCGGCCCCGAACGGCTGCGACAGAGCCGGGGGCAGTTCGTCGCGACTCAGCCGACGGAACAGGTCGAATTCCGGATCGATATCCAGGCGCAGGGGGCGGCCCAGAACAATCAGGGCGACCCCGGTGCGCTTGTCGTCCATTTTAACCGTGGTCTGGTACGCCTCTTCCCGGCCTTCGAGCGTCACCGCGATGGGGACCCGCAAGCGGAAAGCCGGACCGGGTTGCGTTTGTTCAAGAATCGCCGTGACGAGATATCCGTTTCCGCGGGCTTGGGCCTGGGCGCCGCTCAGCCGCAAGACCGGCGCTCCCGTCCGTCCGATCCATTGGGCGAATTCGTTTTTCAGATCCTCCCTGGCAACCGCGGCAAAGGCCGCGCGCAGGTCGTCGAAGGTCGCCCGGCGAAATCGATTTTCACGATAGAAAGTCCTCAACGCGTTTACAAACGCCTCATCCCCCAGCTGGCTTCGGAGCATATGAAAGAACATCATTGTCTTGCCGTAGCCGACGGCCTCCTCGGCCGGACTGTGTCGCGCGCGGAACTCCGATACCGGAAAGTCCTTTCGTCCGGCGACGTAATCGGCGTATTTCTGGAGGACCGTACGTCGGTATTCCGATGCGGTTTCCCGTTGTTCCTGCATGAGATGGTCGGCCATATACGTCGTCAATCCTTCGCTCCAGTTTCCCTTCGCATAATTTACGAAGACACCGTTGCCCCACCAATTATGCAGGATTTCGTGAGGGTACGACGAACGCAATATAAAAGGAAGGCGTATGACGGCCGATCCCAGAAGCGTTAAGGAAGGCAGACCGTAGCCCGTCTCACGGAAATTCTCGATCAAGGCGAATTTCCTGTAGGGATACGGTCCGAGAAGTTTCTCGTACATTTTCAGGAAGGAGTCTCCGTCGTCCAGGTAACGGTTGGCCAGTTCTTCGTCGGGTGTCCGCAGAAAGGCCATGACCTGGATGGACCCGGCCGTGCGGTCGTACTCAATCAACGGTCCGCCGATCAGTAAAATCTCCTCCTGCGGCTGGAAAGATTCCCATCGGGTCTCGCTCTTCCCGGCTTTCCGTTCATGCCGTGTCCGTTCGCCCTCGCTGACCGATTCCCACGGCTCCGGCAGTTCGACATCCAACGAAAAAATGACGGGGTCGTCGTTGAACCATGGATACCATCGAGCCGGGCCTGCTAGAAAGATCCCCTCCTGGGAGACGATCCCCGAGTCGAGACCGGAATCGGGGTCCGGATTTCCCGAATCGATCGGTGGTTGGAACCGCCCTTGATATTTGACGACGAAGTTCTGGAGGCCGGGAGGGAGTGTAATGGTATAACGCTCGGCCGAGGCCTGCGCATCATCCGGGGTGGGTTGTTTCTTGGGTCGTTTCGGATTCGATTCCCGGCTCAACCGGACGCCGGCCGTCGGCGATACCGGCTGAAGTCCGCCGCGAAGCGAAAAACGCAACGTCCTTCCCGGTCCGATGAAAAAGGATTCAGGAACCTGGATCCTATCTTCCACCTGGAGCCGATTCTCCTCCGGCTGCAGGACGACCTTCAACTCATGTCGGACCAGCTCTTGGGCATTCAGCCCGGCGGGGAAGCCGGCGACGATCAGGAGGACCGCCCCGGCCCACGGACGTTTTAGAAAATTAGGCATCGGTTTCATACGCTTGATCCGTTTGGGCTCGACCGCGGCCCGTTGTTATTTCCTTGAGGCCAGCGCGTGCAGGTAATTTTGAATCCTCCTGGCGTTTGTGCCGACATCGCTTAGACCGACACGCGAAACCGAGCGGACGTCGATGCGGCTGCCGTTTCCGGCCGGCCGGACGCGGACGACGATGTCGTCTTTAAAGCCGAACCAGAAGGTGGTGTCGGTCGCTTCGATGCGCCCTTCGGACGGTCTCGAATCGATAACCTGCCAATCCATGTCGCGAGCGGTCGCGAGGGCTCGTTCAAAAGCGGGTGCGGTCGGGATCGGGAGGATCAACGGGCCCAGGTTCGGGTATCCAACTCGCTGTTGCGCGGCGATCTTAGGACCACCGTACGCCGCCGGGTTGGGGGCGTTGGAGCGAAGCCGTAGGATCGCAACGAAGGCCGGCGGGTCCTGTGTGTCGGTCGTAATATCGTGAATGGGGGGTACATGTTGCGCCGTCTGCTTCCATGACCACAAGACGCCAACAACAAAAAGCGCGATGATGAGGCCCGCAACAGCCGGAGCGAATCCTCGACGCGGAGTTCCAGACCACGCACCGACGGCTGCGACGACTGAAACCGCCGCGGCGGCCAAACCGATGTAGCCTCCCCATTGCAGCATGGTGAAGCCGGTTCGAAAATTCCACCAGCTCCAGCGGCTGCCGAAACCGGCCAGCATGACCGTGCCGGCCGTTACGACGGCGAGGCCGAAGCCGACGAGCGGCAAGATTGCAACGCTACGGTTTCGGGTTGCGGGGTCGTTCATGATGGGCTCGGAATGATGGTTGTCCCTCCGTCCTCCCGGGATCTCTTTGGATCAACGGCCCGACCTTTCAGATTCTCTGACGGTGCAATCAAGAAGCATGACAGATTGAACCCCGAGACACCGCCCACTATATATTAATGATAGGAATTTCATTTTAATCCCGATCAGGGGATCAATGTCAATCGCCATTCATCATCGCTGTCCATGGCCCTTTTCATGGCGGGCAGCCGTAATTCACACCTTTATTACTCCTTAAGTCTCGGATTCAAGGCATCTTGGAGGCCTTCCCCGAGCAGGTTGTAGCCCAGGACGGTGATCAGAATGGCGAGACCGGGAAAGAGGGTAAGCCACCAGGCAATATCGATCATATCTTTTCCGGAAGTGATAATATTCCCCCAGCTCGGCGTCGGCGGTTGGACACCGAGACCCAGGAAGCTCAAGGAGGATTCGACGAGGATGGCTCCCGCGACGCCCAGCACGGCCGAGACATAAACCGGGGACATCGCGTTGGGAAGAATGTGAAAAAAAATGATCCTCCAATCTTTCGCGCCTAGCGCCCGCGCCGCTCTGACATAGTCCACCTCTTTTAAGGCCAGGAATTCTCCGCGCACAAAACGGGCCACGCCCATCCAACTTGTGGCTCCGATGATGATCATGACGTTCCAGATATTCGGTCCGACGAAGGCGATTACGGCTAAAATGAGGAAGAATGTCGGTACGGAAAGCATGATGTCTACGAGTTGCATGAGAATATCGTCGGGCCAGCCGCCGTAGTAACCCGCGACGGCGCCGATGAGAGTGCCGATCCCGATCAAGATTCCGACCGCGACGAATCCTACCACCAGCGAGATCCGCGAACCCCAGATCATCCGGCTTAAGACGTCTCGTCCCAAGTCGTCGGTTCCAAGGGGATGGGAGGGAGTCGGCCCGACTAAAATCATTTTCACATCAATATAGGCTGGATCGTAAGGCGACAGAATGGGGGCCAGGAGTGCGATGATCAAGACGGACAGAACGATTAGAGAGCCCGCAAGGGCGGGCCGATTTCTCCTGAATCGTCTCCAGAATTGTTCCCATGTTGACTGTTGCTTTGTCGCCATCTGGTTTTACCGTGTTCGATGGAGCCGAACGGTAGGATTGGCAATCGCATAAAAAACATCGGCCATGAAATTTCCGATCAGCGTTAAGACGGTTCCGATCATAATAATGCCCATGATCGTCGGATAGTCCCGCGACATAACCGACTGATAGAACAGAAGGCCCATTCCTTGGATCGCGTAGATCGACTCGAAGATCACGCTTCCACCGATCAGTCCGGGGACCGAGAGGCCGAGGATGGTAATAATCGGGATCAAGGCGTTTCGAAGGGCGTGTTTATAGACCACAACCGGCTCGCTCAGGCCTTTCGCCCGTGCCGTTCGAATATAGTCCTGCCGAACAACCTCCACCATCTCCGCGCGAGCATAGCGGGAAATTCCGGCCAGACCTCCGAAAGCCGAAACGAAAACGGGCAGGAGCAGATGCTTCATCCAGTCCGACAGCCGTTCCGTAAATGCCATGCCACTGACATCGAGCGATTGATATCCGGAAATCGGAAGCCACCCTAAAACGATCCCGAAGAGGATCATCAGCAACAGGGCCAGCCAAAACGTGGGAATCGCGAAACCGATAAAGACGAAAACCGTGGTGGCTTTGTCAAAAGAAGTGTAGGGATGCGTGGCCGAGAAGATCCCGATCGGCAAGGCGATCATGAAGATCAAGATCAACGATAAGAGATTGATGACGATGGTGATCGGCATCCGTCCCATGATCTTGGTGGCGACCTTCTGGCCGTCCACAAACGAGGTGCCGAAATCCAACGCCACGACCCGTTTGACCCACCGAAGGTATTGGATATGCAGCGGCTGATTCAAGCCGTAGAGCTTACGCAGATTTTCTTTCGCCTCGGCCGAGACCCGTGGGTTCAACGTGGTCTGAAGATCGGTGGGCTCTCCTGGTGCGAGATGCATCATTCCGAAGGCGAGAATGGTAACCCCGACCAGCGAGATGAAAAACCGAAAAAGCCGGTACCCCAGAAATGAGAGCAAACTGGACTCCTGCTACGGCGATGAATTCGAGGAGGGATGGTAGCAAAAGGCTCGTCGGAAAGTCAAACCGTACTTGGAACCGTGACGACCCGAAAGTGGTATTGACAAGGTCTTTGAGGCTCATGTATGATGAAAATTGCTAGGGGTGCTCGACCGGATCCGAAGCAAGGTCGGGCTGAGAGCTTGGATGTATCTGTTGAGTGTGAAGTGTTCAGTTGAGTATTGAGACAGACCACTTAGCACTTTTCACTGAACAGAAGTCTACGGGCAACCCTGTGAACCTGATCCCGATAATACGGGCGGAGGGAAGCGGCAGCATGCCGAGGTTGGAGCGGAGCTGAAGAACCTGATGTCGAAGGGGTTCAGATCTTCTTCAATATGAGATTCGGCATCATAAGACCCCACGAGGTGAGCCGTACTTTCTGACTAAGTACGGTTTTTTTATTTTGAGTCGTGACACCGGTTCACAGTATTGCCGTGACTGGCACGGGACATCGGGAGTCACCGGTGATTCAGTTGGTTGTGAATGGAGAGCGACGGGAGATCGAGCAGAATGCCACGGTGGCGCATTTGCTTGAGAGACTTGGAACGCCCTTGGAACGGGTAGCGGTTGAGCTAAATCTTCGGATTTTGGATAAACAGGACTACGCCACCACGGTTTTAAACGACGGGGATCGGTTGGAGATCATTAATTTCGTCGGCGGCGGCTAACGGAGGAGTCGGACGTTCATGAAAGAAGATTTATTGACGATTGGAGACGTTCAGTTGAAATCCCGTCTGATCGTCGGCACGGGCAAATACAAGGATTTTGACCAAACTCGACGGGCGATCGAGATGTCCGGCGCGGATATGGTCACGGTGGCCGTTCGCCGCGTGAATATCATTGACCGGGACAAGGAAAACCTTCTCGACTATGTTGATCCTCAGAAATACAAGATCCTGCCCAACACGGCCGGTTGCTATACCGTGGATGAGGCCGTTCGTACCGCGCGGCTCGCCCGCGCCGCGGGTATCACCCATTTAGTCAAGTTGGAGGTGATCGGGGATCAAAAGACATTATTTCCGGATACGGCCGGTTTGATCGAGGCGGCAAAGATTCTGGTCAAGGAAGGATTCGTCGTCCTTCCTTATACGAATGATGATCCCATTGTGGCCAAAAAATTGGAGGACATCGGCTGTGCCTGTGTCATGCCGCTGGCGGCGCCGATCGGATCGGGATTGGGGATTCGCAACCCGTATAATATTCAGATCATTCGGGAGACGGTGAGAATCCCCGTGATCGTTGATGCCGGCGTGGGGACGGCGTCCGATGCCGCGATCGCGATGGAGATGGGATGCGACGGCGTCTTGATGAACACCGGGATCGCGGGGGCGCAGGACCCGATCGCGATGGCTGAAGCGATGAAGTACGCGGTTTGGGCCGGTCGTTTGGCCAACCGGGCGGGTCGGATCCCCAAGAAACTGTATGCCAATGCCAGCAGCCCCGTCCAGGGGATGATTGAGTAGAGGGTTGAATGAGTCATCGGATTGATTTTGATCTCTGTCTCATCACGGATCGGCACCAAACCGGCGGCCGTCCGTTGGATGAGGTGGTAGAAGAAGCCCTGTCGGGGGGGGTTCGGGCTGTTCAGCTTCGAGAGAAGGATCTTTCGACGAGAGAATTGCTTCGGTGGGCTGAAAAATTGCGGTCGCTGACGGCCCGATTCGGCGCACGGTTTCTAATAAATGATCGGTTGGATGTCTGTCTGGCCGTTGGAGCGGACGGCGTTCATCTCCGGGCTGACAGCCTGCCGGTTTCGGCCGTTCGAAAAATCCTGGGTCCGGAGCGCCTTATCGGACAATCCACGCACGCGGTTTCAGAGGTGATCGAGGCGCAACGGGAGGGTGCCGATTTCGTCGTCTTGGGACCGATTTATGATACCCCTTCCAAGCGGTCGATGGGTCGCCCCCCTTTAGGGTTGTCGGTGATCCGGTCCGCGGCTGCCCGGGTCGCCGTTCCGGTTTTTGCGATCGGCGGAATACGATTCGAACGAATTTCGGACGTGATTCAGAACTGCGGCCAAGGCGTGGCGGTGATTTCGGCCCTTCTCCGGGCTCCGAACCCGCGAGAAGCGGCGGCGGAAATGCTGCACGAATTAAAATCGCAGCGGTCTTCAACGATGGTTTCGTCGGTTGACGGAATTCGGATGAGGGCTATTGACCGTAGTTGGGTTCGGTGATAGAATAAAAATCAACGAGCCCATTGGATGGCGATGCGACCACTCTCCTTGTTGAGTTGAGAAAAGGCAATGGGGGAAACCAAAAAAGGCTCTGGAAGGTTTCACTCCTTGCGTAATACCGTGAAGCGTCTCACGGATCGGTTGTCGGAGAACGAGCCTGCCATGAATAAACACATCGAAGAATACGAGCGAGAGCTTGATAAACTGCATGTCCAGGTTAGATCGATGGAGGAGGAGTTGCGTCAACTCCGCCTTTCCCGGTCGCAGCTCGAACAAGCCCACAAACAGAATGAAAAGTTAGCCGCGACTCTGCACGACGCCAAAGCCCAGATCGAGGCCTTGCGGGCGGAAGTGGAAAAGTTGACCGCGCCGCCCTCCAGCTACGGAATCTTTTCCGGCGGAAACGAGGACGGCACCGTCAATATCTACATCTCGGGACGCAAGATGAAGGTCAATCTTCATCCCTCCATTAGAAGCAAGGACCTCCGAAAAGGTCAAGAGCTTGTTCTGAACGAAGCCCTGAACGTGGTGGAGGTAAAGGGGTTCGACGGTCAGGGTGAAGTCGTTCGCCTCAAGGACCTCCTAGGCAATAAGCGGGCCATCGTGACGCTCCACGCCGATGAAGAGCGGGTGGCTGAATTGGCCGAGCCGCTTCTTCACGAGAAACTCAGCGTTGGGGATGATCTTCTTTTGGACGCGCGATCCGGTTATCTGCTCGAAAAACTTCCCAAGTCCGAAGTGGGCGAATTGGTGCTGGAAGAGGTGCCGGACGTCAGTTACGATAATATCGGCGGTCTGGAAGAGCAGATCGAGACGATCAAGGACGCCGTCGAGCTCCCGTTCTTGCATCCCGATCTTTTTGCCCGGCATAAACTGCTTCCCCCCAAGGGCATTCTCCTTTACGGACCTCCCGGCTGCGGGAAAACATTGATCGCGAAGGCCGTGGCCAACTCGATCGCGAAGAAGCTGGCCCATGTGACGGGTAAGGATGTGCGCAGTTTCTTCCTGCACGTGAAGGGTCCGGAGCTTCTGAACAAGTATGTGGGCGAGAGCGAGCGTCAAATCCGCGAGGTGTTTAAAAAAGCCAAGGAAAAAGCCGAAGAAGGGATGCCGGTGATCGTCTTCTTCGACGAGATGGATGCCCTCTTCCGGACGCGGGGGACCGGTATTTCGTCCGACATCGAATCCACCATTGTGCCACAGTTTCTTTCCGAGATTGACGGCGTCGAGCGGCTCCGGAATGTGATCGTGATCGGCGCCAGTAATCGGCAGGACTTGATCGATCCCGCGATTCTCCGCCCAGGCCGGCTGGATGTAAAGATCCGCATTGATCGGCCCGACAAACGGGCCGCGAAGGCGGTTTTCTCGAAATACCTGCTGACGGATTTGCCATACGATGCGAATGAGCTGGCCAAAGACGGCGAGAACACGGCGGCCACGATCGAGCGGTTGATACAGCAGACGGTGGAACAGATGTACAGCCAGAGTGAAGAGAACAAGTTTCTGGAGGTCACTTACGCCAACGGCGAAAAGGAGATGCTCTATTTTAAGGATTTCGTCAGTGGGGCGTTGATTGAAGG
Source organism: Nitrospiria bacterium (assembly GCA_035517655.1). Classification (NCBI taxonomy): domain Bacteria; kingdom Pseudomonadati; phylum Nitrospirota; class Nitrospiria; species Nitrospiria bacterium. Next base: position 67,486 of record DATIYJ010000008.1, read on the forward strand.
CGTCGTTTCCCGAGCGAAGAAATACGCCATCAAGCGCACCATCGCGACGGGCCAGGTCGGGGTTCGGGGTGATGACCTCCTCCAAGCGATGCGGGATGAATTCAAAGAACATGAAGACCTTCCCAACACCACACAGCCGGATGATTGGGCCAAGATTGCCGGCAAGAAAGGTGAAAAGATCGTCCATGTCCGAACCATGGGAGCCAAAAAGAATGAACCGAGGCAGATCGAGACGATCTCAACCGGCCACTACCTCTGATCGATTCGATCGGCGCCGTGTATGATCAAACGTATCCTCGGAACAGAAACCGAATTCGGGATAGCGACACATAATCCCGAAGCCCTCGATCCTGTTTCCACGTCTCTCCTGCTGATCAATAATTATCCTCATCTTCCGTCGACCCGTGTCCTCTGGGATTATGAACACGAGAATCCCTTGTTGGATGTCCGGGGATTTGAGATCGAGGGGGAACGGGAGCGGCCCGGTCCGGATTACAACCGCCTTCTCAATAAGGTGCTGGCCAACGGGGGGCGACTTTATGTGGACGGCGCCCATCCCGAGTATTCGACTCCCGAATGCACGAACCCTCGGGACGTGTTGATTTATGAGAAGACCGGCGATCGAATCCTGAGTCAGTGCTGTGAACACGCCAGCCGGATCAACGAGCAGGACAAGATCGTCCTCTATCGCAACAATACCGATGGTAAAGGCAACAGTTACGGATATCATGAAAATTATTTGGTCGATCGGACGGTGCCTTTTGAATGGCTGATGAAGCATTTAATCCCTTTTTTTGTGACTCGGCAGATTTACGCCGGATCCGGAAAGGTCGGCGCCGAGAATCGAATGCCTCCGGTCCCATACCAGATATCCCAGCGGGCGGATTTCTTCGAAACCGTCGTGGATCTCAACACCATGGTCAAGCGGCCGATTATCAACACACGCGATGAGCCCCATGCCGATGCGGTTAAATACCGCCGCTTGCACGTCATCGTCGGGGACGCGAACATGGCGGAATACTCCACCTACATCAAACTCGGGGCGACGGCCATTTTATTGACCCTAATTGAAGAGAAGTGGCCGTTGCCGGAGCTCGAACTGGAGGATCCGGTTCGTTCCATCAAAGATGTGTCGCGCGATATTAGTTTAAAGGCAACGATTCGGTTATCGGATGGTCGGAAGTTCACGGCGGTTGAAATTCAACGTCTCTATCTTGAAGCGGCCCATCGTTTCTTTGAGAAACATGAGTTGGATCAAACGACGCGGGATGTCTTGAAGAAGTGGGAAGAGATTCTAGACCGGCTTGAAGAAGATCCCATGCAGCTTTCCCGACAGATTGATTGGGTAATCAAACTGAAATTGATTCAGTCGTATATGGAAAGAAAAAAGTGCGGATGGGGGGATTCTCGACTGGCAATGATGGATCTCCAATATCACGACCTTCGTCCTGAAAAAGGACTTTACTCCTCCATGGAGAAGGACCATTACGTGGACCGTATCACCACGGACCGAGAGATTGAACAGGCTGAGCAGAATCCACCGCCGGACACTCGGGCCTATTTCCGAGGAAGTTGCCTGAAGAAGTTTCCCAAGGACGTGTATGCGGCCAGCTGGAGCTCGATCCTTTTTGACGTTGGAAATACGACCATCAAAAAGGTTCCCTTAATGGAACCGCTGCGCGGAACAGAAAGTCTGACCCGGACGTTGTTAGAGTCCGCTCAGTCCGTCGAGGAAGTCCTGGGCCGCCTGAGCATGTAAAGTAAGGGGGTGAGCAACCTTGTCCAAGCAGGAACACAAAACAGACCGAAAAAAAGAATCCGGTAAAAAGGAAGACGAAACGGGGGCCAGTTCAAAGAGCGCCGAGAAGGGGAAAAAGATCAAGGAGGACCTCGATAAGCTCATGGATAAAATCGACGACGTGCTGGAGGAAAACGCGGAAGAGTTCGTCAAGAACTACGTCCAAAAGGGTGGAGAGTAAGGGTGGATTTCAAATTCAAAGGTTCGTTTCAAGATCCGGGACCCAGTTTTTATGACTGGGTTTCGTCCCGCCAGCCTGACGCACTGCCGGGTGTCCGTAAAGACACGGTGGGAGGCGGGAGCGATCGGCCTCCGTCTGCGATGGTGGTGCACGGGACGACCGTCCTGGCCTTGAAGTATCGGGACGGGGTGATCATCGCCGGGGATCGCATGGCGACGGAAGGCTACCAGGTGTCGGCTCGCCGAATTGAAAAAGTCTATAAGGTAGATGAGCATTCCGCAATCGCCATTGCCGGTGCCGCCGGACCCTGTATTGAACTGGCCCGGCTGTTTCAAACCGAATTGGAACATTACGAAAAATTGGAAGGTACGGAGTTATCGACGGATGGAAAGGCCAATAAACTGGCCCAGATGGTGAAAGGCAATCTCCCGATGGCTTTCCAGGGTTTGATTGTTATCCCGATATTCGTCGGCTACGATCTGAAGCGGAACGAGGGGCGGATTTTTAAATATGATATTACCGGTGGGCGGTATGAAGAGACCGACTATTTTTCGACCGGTTCCGGCGGAAAGGACGCCCGAACGACGATGAAGAAAATGTATCAATCCGATATGGCCGAAAATGAAGCGGTTCGGACGGCCTTGGTGGCTTTATACGATGCGGCGGAGGAAGATATCGGCACCGGAGGACCGGATTTGGTTCGGGGTATTTATCCGACCGTAAAGACGGTGACGGTCAAAGGCGTCATCGATATCGACGGGAACCAAATCCGCCAAACCTATGAGCAGCTGATCGAGAACCGGAAGCGAGGAGCCTGAAATGGCCTTTCCGTATTATGTCTCACCCGAACAAATGATGCAAGACAAGGCGGAGTATGCCAAGAAGGGCATCGCCAAAGGCCGATCGATCATCGCCATGGAATATCAGGACGGGATTTTGATGGTGGCGGAAAATCCAAGCACCTCGCTGAATAAGATTTCGGAGATTTACGACAACATCGCATTTCTAGGGGCGGGGAAATACAGCGAGTTTGAGAATTTGCGAAAGGCGGGTATCCGACACGCGGATCTAAAGGGTTATATGTATAGCCGAGAAGATGTCACGGCGAAATCCTTGGCCAATGCCTACTCGCAGGCCCTGGGAACGACTTTTAGTCAAGAAGTCAAGCCGCTGGAGGTGGAGATCGCCGTGGTCGCCGTTGGAGAAAATGGGCAATCGGGAGAGATTTATCGCATTTCTTTCGACGGCAGCATTACGGATGAACGGGGTTTTACGGTGATCGGTGGACGGTCGGAGGCCATTACGGCATTTTTGAAGGACCGTTACAAAGTGGGTGTTCCTCTGTCGAAGACGCTGGAGCTGTGCAAGGAGGCCATGGAAAACAGCTCAGGCCAGCGGATCGCTGTTCAGAGTCTGGAGGTGGCGGTGCTGGACCGGAACCGTCAAGGCCGAAAATTTCGGCGATTAACGGCCGACGAGATCACGGAGTTGATCCATCCGCAATAGGACGGGTTTTATGAAACAGCGCATTTTTGGACTTGAAAATGAATACGGTTTGATCTTTTCTCCAAACGGTAAGGTCTATCTCCCGGTGGAAAAAGTGCTGGGTTATATCTTTGAAGGTTTAATTCCGAACAGTTGGCCCTCGAACGCCTTCCTGGTCAATGGGGCCCGATTCTACCAGGATACCGGATGTCACCCCGAGTACTCCACCCCCGAGTGTGATAACATCTTCGATCTGGTTACACACGACAAAGCGGGGGAACGCCTGGTTGAGGGTTGTCTGCCGTTGGCCGAAGAACGGCTCAAAGAAGAAGGCCTCAACGGAGAAATTTTTATATTCAAGAACAACACCGACTCGATGGGAAACACCTATGGATGCCATGAGAATTACCTGATGAGACGGGATGTGGATTTTTGGAAGGTCACGGAGCAGTTGATCCCTTTCTTTGTTACCCGTCAGATCTATGCCGGGGCCGGCAAACTCCTTAAGCTCTCCGGTAAAACGCACTATTTCCTTTCCCAACGTGCCCAGCATATCCATGAAAAAACCTCGTCCTCGACCACTTCGTCCCGGAGCATCATCAATACCCGTGACGAACCCCATGCGGATGCGGAGAAATATCGGCGTCTTCACATCATCATCGGAGACTCCAATATGTCCGAATTCACAACGCTGATGAAGGTTGGAGTCACCGCCGTGGTATTATCCATGATCGAGGAAGGCTACACCGTTCCCAACATCGAGTTGGAGGACCCGGTGAAGGCCATCCGAGAGATTTCGAGAGATACGACCCTCAAGCGCCGGGTGAAATTGGAAGACGGGCGAGAATTGACGGGAATCGAGATCCAGCGGCTGTATCTGGATCGTGCCTATGATTATTTGGCATCCACCGAAGTCGATTCCATCACCGAGAACATGGTTAAAAAATGGGAGGAAATCCTGAATAAGTTGGAAGAGGATCCGATGCAGCTCTCCCGCCAGATCGATTGGGTGATGAAAAAAGAGCTGATGGTTTCCTATATGGAGAAAAAGGATTGCGGGTGGGACGATCCTCGCATCTTGCTGATGGACCTCCAATATCACGATGTGAACCGGTCGCGAGGTTTGTACTATATCCTGGAAAAAATGGATATGGCTGAAAGAGTCGTCGAAGAGGGGGATATTCAGTTGGCGATGAATGAACCGCCTCAAACCACTCGGGCCAAAATCCGGGGAGATTTCATCCGATTCGCCCGAGAAAAGAACCGTTCTTATACGGTGGACTGGACTTACCTTAAACTGAATGGCTACTGGGAGGAAACCATTCTTTGCATGGATCCGTTCAGTTCGTCCGATAGGAGGGTCGAGGAATTAATCGCTGCAGCTTCCGGCCACAGGTTTTCAAGGTAGGCTTCCCGCTCTTCCTTGCGAGTCTCCTCTTGTTGACGGTGGGAGGGAAAGCGCCATCCCAGCCCGCCGAGACTCTATCCCAAACACGAGTGAAAGCAAATTCGGATGTCCCCCTGCGCGTCAAACAAGGGGAGGTGTTTTTTTTCACCGTGCAAGTCGGCGATCGTGTTGTCTCCGTGCAGGGTCGGTTGCATGGCCGAACGTTTCCCTTTTTTAAAACAGAGATCCCAAGGCAGTTCGGGGCGTTAATCGGTATCGATCTGGCGGACCCTCCTTCTCGAGAGGATCTGGATGTCGAAGTTGCAAAAGAAGGCGGCTCTGTGGAACAGCGTCATTACACCGTCGATGTGCTTCCGGCCCATTTTAAGACGCAGGACTTGATCGTCCCTAAAAATTACGTGGACCTGGATGAAGAGACGGCCAAGCGCGCCGCAGAGGAACAGGAGAAGATTTTGCAATCCCTCAACAAGGTGACGGGGCAGAAGTATTGGGACGGCCGTTTTATCATGCCGGTGGAGGGAAAAATCGCCGGGAGTTTTGGACTGAGGCGGATCATCAACGGTGAGCCCCGATCCCCGCACAGCGGAGAGGACATCAAGGCACCCAAAGGCACGGAGGTCCATGCAACCAACGAGGGGGTGGTGGCCTTGGTGGGGGAGTTCTTCTTTAGTGGAAAAAGCATCATCCTGGATCATGGCCTCGGGCTCTATACCATGTATTTTCATCTGGATGAAGTTGATGTCGCCGAGGGCCAGAGCGTTCATAAGGGAGCGGTGTTGGGTAAAGTTGGAGCCACCGGCCGCGCGACGGGCCCGCATCTCCATTGGGGAATGCGAATCGACGGGGCCCGTGTCAATCCGTTGTCCGTCTTGAATATTGAATGAGGTTTTCGCCTTGAACGTGGCCTTGACCATCGCCGGTTCGGATCCGACAGGCGGCGCCGGAATTCAAGCCGACCTAAGGACGTTTGCCGATCTGAATATCCACGGAACCGCCGTGCTCGCTTCCCTGACGATCCAGAACACCCTGGGGATTCAGGAGGTGGTCAAGATTCCTCCCGACCTTCTCCGGAAACAGATCGCGACTCTCTTGGACGACGTAACCGTTCAAGCCGTAAAAACGGGCATGCTCTTGGATGGAGAAAGCATCGAGATCATCGGCGAACTTCTGAAAAAATATCAGCTCGAGAGCTACGTCTTGGACCCGATTGTTCGTTCTTCCACCGGCTATTTGATTCTAAAGAAGGACGATGTCGAATTATTGAAAAAGGTGTTGTTGCCGCTCGCCCTTTTAGTCACTCCAAATCTCAAGGAGGCCGAGGCCCTGACGGGACTGTCGGTCCGGACCGAAAAGGAAATGGAACGGGCGGCGATGGAAATCCATGCCATGGGACCCCGGTATGTTTTAATCAAAGGAGGACATCTCGAAGGCGATGCCGCCCTCGATCTGCTGGTGGGGGATTCGAAGATCCAACGTTTTCGAAAGGCCCGCGTTCGAAACCGACGCCTGCACGGTGCCGGGTGCGTGTTTTCCGCGGCGATCACGGCCGGCCTGGCGGCCGGGTTGACGGTTCAACAGGCCGTTCGAAAAGCGAAAGGCTTTGTTCATCGCGCGATCCGGTCCAGCGTTTCGATTGGGCATGGCCGTCAATTGTTAAATTTGACTTCCGATTGAGTATCGGACGACACCAAAAATCTGTGCTATAATTTGAGAGAACGAGAGGGTTCGGTGATGTCGAAACCGGTTCCCCATAACCACCCCTTGAGACAACTCCTCACGGATCTCACGGAGCGGACATTTTCTCAGAAATTGCGATGGCCTGATCCGCCGGTTGTTCATTACGTCTCCAATTTATTGCTTGATTTTACTCATGTCGATCATCTCTACCGGATTCGAAACGCGAAAGGGAAACGCTTAGAGGAAGTGGCCGGAATGCTGCTTGAAGCCGACCTGTTGTTGAATGCCGGTTCGTTTGAACGGGAACGGGAAGTCCATCGGCATATCGGCGATTTTACACTTTTCATGGTCGGAATATTTCCGGAATTTCTTAAACGGATAAAGATCCGTCAATGGATTCACCAGCCGGATTTTCTGATCGACTATATCAAGGTCGGTAAACATTCCTACCGCAACGTTTCCGAATTCAATTACGGTGAATATAAACAGTTTGTTCCGCTTTTCCGGAAACTTTCGGACAATTTTGAATTGTGCGTTATCGGATTAGGTTATATCAAAGCCGCACTGGATCATCTTCAAAATTCGGAATATCGGCAGGTTAAAAACAATCTGATGAATTGAACGGCCGAACGATCCCGTCGACACTTCGGGTTGACGGATTTTCCCAAACGGACAAAATTTATCCTGGACACCATCGCAGAGTGGTGTCTTTTCATTTTCAGCGAAACCCTCGAAAGGCGGTTTCCCAATGGCAGGAGAGTCAAAGAGTCATCTGACGGTCCGGATTTATTATGAAGATACCGATTGCGGCGGTGTGGTTTATTATGCCAACTACTTGCGGTATTTGGAACGGGCCAGGACCGAACATCTCCGTGAGCGGGGGATCGAGCTTGGACCGTGGGCCGAGAAAGGGCTCTACTTCGTTGTCACCCGCGTGGAGATCGACTACAAATCCCCGGCCTGCTATTCCGACCTGCTGAATATTGAAACGTTCGTGAGGGATGTTTCCAAGGCCAGCCTCACTTTTTCCCATACCGTTCGAAATCAAAACAGCCGTCTGACGGCTGAATCGATCGTGGTCTTGGCCTGCGTCTCAAACGGGCGTCCACGACGAATCCCGGAAGAAATCGTTTCCGCAATCTGACGTCAAACGAAGTCCGTCTCGCATCCGGCGATTGGAAGATCGGCCGCATTCCGAGGCCAGGCGGTTACTTGGCGAGTATACAAGCCGCTAAGTGTCCGGCACGAATCTGGACCAGCGGCGGGTCTTCTTTGAGACAGTCCGGTATCCGTTTCGGGCATCTCGAATAGAACCGACATCCCTGAGGAAGGTTCACCGGGCTTGGGAGGTCGCCATCGAGAAGGATCCGGTTGCGTTTCACTTTCGGATCCGGAACGGGGATGGCGGCCAAAAGAGCTTCGGTGTACGGGTGAAGCGGTTGCCGGTAAAGATCCGCCGCCGGGGCCCATTCGACGATTCGTCCCAGATACATGACGGCCACCCGATCGCTGATATGCCGGACCATGTTCAGATCGTGTGCGATGAAGATCATGGAGAGCGCGTACTCTTGCTGAATGTCCTCAAGCAGGTTGATGACCTGGGCTTGGATGGAAACATCCAGAGATGAAACCGGCTCATCCGCCACGATGAGTTTGGGATTCAGGGCCAGGGCGCGGGCCACGCCGATCCGCTGACGTTGTCCGCCGCTGAATTCATGGGGATAGCGGTTGACGACATCCGGATCCAAACCGACCTTTCCGAGAAGCTGGCGCACACGGTCCCGCCGCTCCCGGCGGGTTCCGATTCCGTGGATGATCAGAGGCTCTTCGAGGGCGGCGCCGATGGTCATGCGGGGGTTAAGAGAGGCGTAAGGGTCCTGAAAAATGATCTGTATCTCGCGACGCAGGCGACGCATCCGTCGGCCGTCGGCTTCAAAAATATTTTCGCCCTGATAGCGGACTTCACCCGATGTCGGTTCCAGCAGTCTTAATATCAATCGACCGGTGGTTGACTTTCCACAGCCGCTTTCGCCCACCAGTCCTAGAATTTCCCCGCGCCGGAGATCAAAACTGACATCGTCCACGGCATGAACCCGAAGTCGGGACCGGCCCCAAAGGCCTTCGCGGATCGGGAAATATTTTTTAAGATTCCGGACCGAGAGCAGGGCGGTTTCGGACGATCCGGTTATGATGGAATCGCCTCTGGCCGGTGGGCCCGCGTCCTTCATGCCGTTTCTCCGAAGGCGACCCAGCAACGGACCCGGTGGCCGGGATGAACTTCCTTCAACGGAGGTTCCTCCTGTCCACAGCGGGGAATGGCGACGCCGCATCGGGGAGAAAATTTACAACCCGGCAATTGGTCTATCCATTTGGGAACGGTTCCGGGAATGGCTCGAAGGCGCTCTCCTCGTCCGCCGGTCTTGTCGAATCGCGGAAGAGACGCCAGAAGCCCCTGAGTGTAAGGATGAAGGGGCCGTGCAAACAGTTCCGCGGTGTCGGCCTCTTCGACGATGCGGCCGGCATACATGATGGCCACCTCATGAGCCACTTCGGCAATCACGCCGAGGTCGTGCGAAATCAGGACCAGGGACATGCCGAGCCGCTCGCGCAGTTCCTCCAGAAGGACCAAAATCTGCGCTTGGATCGTGACGTCCAAAGCCGTGGTGGGTTCGTCCGCAAAGATGAGGTCGGGATTGCACGAGATGGCCATGGCGATCATGACCCGTTGTCGCATCCCGCCGCTGAGTTGATGCGGATATTCCTTCGCACGACGATCGGCGGAAGAAATGCCGACCAACTCCAGAAGTTCGATCGTACGGTCACGGGCATCCTTGCGGTTAAGTTTCAGATGGAGCCGGAGCATTTCCGAGATCTGGTTTCCAACGGTAAAAACCGGGTTGAGAGACGTCATCGGTTCTTGAAAAATCATTGCGATCCGCTTCCCGCGAATCGCTTGCATTTCGTTTTCCTTAATGGTCAACAGGTCGGTGCCGTTGAACCATACCTCCCCGGAAACGATCCGACCGGGCGGTTGCGGAATGAGGCGCATCACCGAGAGAGCCGTGACCGATTTTCCGGATCCGGATTCGCCGACGAGTCCCAAGACGGTTCCTTGACGGACGGTCAGATCAATGCCGTCCACGGCCTGAACGACACCTTCATCCGTATGAAATTGCGTCCGGAGATTCTTAATCCTCAGAACGGCCGGGTTCACGGTTTCCTCGGTTGAACGAAAGAGCTAGGGTTTTTTGGCCAAGTTTAGGTAAACCTGGACGGCGCGGTTGGCGGGATCGATCTTCTGCGCAGCTTTCCATTCTTGCAAGGCCAAATCCCGTCGGTTTTGGGTGTAATAGGCGATCCCAAGGTGAATGTACGCCGGCACATATTGGGAGCCCGTCGCTTTGGCTTTGATGAAAGCTTCGATGGCCTGATCCAATTCTCCCTTCTCTCTGAGAGTCATCCCGATTTTGGTGAGTATATCCACAAAATTAGGCCGGAGCTTGACGGCCTTCCGGAACTCATCGAGCGCTTGATCGTACAGGCCCAGGTTATAATACGCATCGCCCAACTTGCCATGTTCATTGGCCAGCTTGCCTTGAATAAAGGGATCAAGCGATGTGGGCTCGGAACGCACCACTTTGGCGGCTTGGGTGAAGACGCGTTCGGCATCGGCGAATTTCTGAAGCTCGTTGTACGTCACAACAAGGCTGAGGGCGGCGTCTGTGTACTTGGGATTTAAGGCTAAGGCCTTCTCGAAAAATTGCGCGGCGCGTTCCAGGAGGCCTTTCTGGGAATAGATCAGGCCCAGACGATTGAAAACGTCTGCGTAACCTCTTGCATTTCGTTCCAGGAGTTTCAGGAACAAACGTTCCGCCTCATCCAGGCGATTTTCTTCGAAGCATTCCTGGGCGGCACGGTAGACTTTTTCGAATTCGGGATCGCCGATCATAGTCCAACACTATAAAAGAAAAGCCCCGTGCTGTCAACAACCGTGCGGTCGGATTTTTCTCTTGATTGTCCTGACCGCCTTCGGTACAGTGACGGCCATGAAGATTGTGCGAGCGGAGTTTGTACGAAGTTGCGCCTCATTACGCGAATGTCCATCGGACGGGCTTCCGGAAATAGCCGTTGCGGGGCGATCCAACGTCGGGAAGTCGTCGTTGTTGAATCGATTGGTGCAACAAAAGGGGCTGGCCAAAACAAGCGGGGTGCCGGGGAAAACACAACTTATTAATTTATTCAAGATCACCGTCGGCCATAAATCATCGCCGGCCTTTTATCTTGTGGATCTGCCCGGGTACGGTTATGCTCGCGTTTCACTCGCCCAGCGTGAGGCGTGGGGGGCCTTGGTGGAGGATTATCTGACGCATCGTCCGACGCTCCGTGGGTTGATCGTATTGGTCGATATTCGCCACTCGCCGGGTCTATTGGATCAACAATTGTTTTCATGGATCAGCTCGTATAAGCTTCGGTGTCTTCTGGTCGCCACCAAATCGGATCAGATGTCCCGAGGGCAGATTTCGGGCGCGCTTCTCAAGATCAAGGCCTCCTTACCGGGATTGGCTATGGATCAGGTCATCCTTCCATTTTCTTCAAAGACCGGTGAAGGTCGTGATGCCATTCTAGAACATATCCTTCACCTCCTAAAAGACTAACTCCCCTGAAGTATTGCCAAATTTCGTCAAGGATTAGGAAGGCGGGTTCCTAATTCAAAGGACACACGTTCATTGAGAGAATAGTGCGTCTTTATAACCTCTTGATTTATTACATTGAACAAGCATGTGTTAGAAATAGGTCTTATTTTACAGAAGGTTGGTACATTTATTGCTCTAATATAATCTGACAATCAACCTCCATTCAAAGAGAGTAGGAAAGGTATGGCGAAAAAAATCTACACTCCGAAAGAGATTTGCAGACGGGCCAAGATTTCAGCCAGACAACTGGGTTACTGGAAACTGATCGGAATCGTGCGGCCCGGCCAGGAACTGCACGGTTCAAGGATATTCTATCGCTATACGGAGCGGGATCTTCAATTGCTCCAAGCCGTTCAGAAATTGACGGAGCAAGGGTATCTGGTGAGCAAAGCCGCTGAAAAAATTAAAGCGGTCATGGCGGGAGACGGGGAAATTTCTGCCCACTCGTTACTGAATCTGCTGAATGTACAGCCGACGCCGCATCATGATCCATCGATGGCGGTTCTAAAAAGTATGGAGGATTTCCAGAAACGGGTGGAAGAAGAACGGATCCGGTCGCGTCGCTTCCGATATCCGCTGTCGTGCCTTGCGATTAAGATCGAGATTTCACCGCCGGACAAGGAGGATGCGCTCCGGGAAATCACTCAAAAGTTCTTGCATACCATAAACGTCTACAGACGGGCATACGACACGATTGCTCAAATCAATCCCCAAGAAGTTTTATGGCTGTTGTGTCAGACGACGGATGCCGGTGTGGGACTGGTGGCCCGGCGCATCCTCATTTTGTTTCCCGAACGGGAATGGATCGTCGATAACGTGCGGTACTCGATCCAAATCCACACGGGACACGCAACCATCGAACCATCGAATGAAGGCGTGGCCATGTTGGTGGAGCGGGCGAGGGCCGCGTTGAACTCCGCGGTTTGAGGAGAACCGATGCGGTTGGAAGCCATCATCGCCGTAATGAACGTAACCGTTCTGATGGTCGCTGTGTTGATGGTAGCCCTCGTGATTCTTCCCCTGGGTCGAGATGTCGTCGGCCATAAACGAAACTGGGTATGGCTGATGAGCCTTTGCGTCCTGCTGGCTGTTCGAGCCGTCCTCGAATTTACGGAACCGGCCTGGATCGAGGGGGTTCGTTCGTTGCTCGGAATCGGTGTCGCAATCTTGTTTCCGTGGATATTGTGGAAACGATATCGCGATATCCGACATGGGGCCGAATCGGAGAAAACAGGCTGACCATGGTTGACGCACTCCGATGGATTGAACAAGGGGCGCTGGCCGTGTCGGGAGGCGCCGTTGTTTATTTCGGCTTCCTTCTCCACCGTGAGGCGCGGTTGGATCTGGAGCGGCTCGGCGCTCTGTTCTTCATTCTGGCCGGCAGCTTTGGTTCTTTCTCGAATCTGGTCGTTCTGGTTTTTCGTGGAAAACCGGCCCACCTGGTTTCGGCCGTCGGCCAGGAAATGTTTACGATTACGACGGCGACGGCGGTCCTGTTGTTTATCAGCGCGGTTTTCAGTCTCTATGCCAAGAAGCTCTTGGCTCGGCAAGCGCAAGCTTTGGAGACGGCAGAGGCGGCTGCCATGACGGACGCCACCACCGGAATTTACAACCATCGGGCTTTTCAAAAACAGCTGGAAGATGAAGTCATGCGTTCCCGGCGCTATAACCGGCCGGTTTCGCTTCTCATGATCGATTTGGATCACTTTAAAACCTTGAACGATACCTACGGCCATCCGGTAGGCGATGCGATTCTGCGGGAGGTGGGCCAGCTCATCAAACAAGGACTTCGAACCATCGATTTCCCGGCTCGGTACGGGGGGGAAGAATTCTCGATCATTCTTCCCGAAACGTCATTGGAGGGGGCCCAGGTTGTCGCCGAACGCATTCGCAACAGCGTCCTTTACCATCTCTTCGATCTGCCCGGCGGTCATCGCGCGTTTATTTCGATCAGCGTCGGGATCGCGAATTGTCCCATCGATGCCCGGGACAAAGACGGAATGATTGAAATGGCGGACAAGGCCCTCTATTTTGCCAAGCAGAACGGGCGCAATCGCGTTAGACTCCACGGCGACATGTTGAAGGCTGATCTTGAAAAGAATCAGTTCAGTCTGAAGGCGATTCTCCGGGATTCAAAACTCAGCGGGATCCGAACGATTGGATTGGCCATCGACGCAAAGACGCCGTTTACGTTCGGACATACCGATCAAGTGGTTCGTTTGGCCATGAATTTTGCCAAGTTCCTGAAACTCGACCCCGAGGAGGTCGAGAGCCTCCGGGTCGCAAGTTTACTTCACAATATCGGTCTTATGAATACGCCGGAAAATGTTTTAAACAAGCCGGGTCCTTTGACGTTGGAAGAGCGGAAGATCATCCAGGCCCATCCGATGTTGGCGGAGATGCTGCTCCAGGACGCGCCCCGGTTGGACGGCGTGTTGCCCGCCATTCTTTACCATCACGAGCGATGGGACGGGAATGGTTATCCAAAAGGTTTACGCGGAGAGGACATCCCTTTTCTTGCACGGGTGCTGGCTATTGCCGAAGCCTACCATGCGATGATTTCGACCCGACCGTACCGGAGACGGATGGCCGGTCATGAAGCCCTCGAGGAATTGCATCAATGCGCCGGCAAGCAGTTTGACCCGCAATTGGTGCAATCCTTCGTTCAAGCATTGGATAAAGGGGGTGATTAAAGAATGAGACGTCATTTGATCCTCTTGGGATTCGTTTGCATCGTATCCGGAGGCACCGCCTGGGCGGATGAGAAACCTCTGGAACAGGATATCGCGCTTTTTAGCGCGGAGCAGGAAGGCGCCGTGGTGGTCTCGGCGGCGCGGTACAAACAGGTGGTGGGCGAAGCCCCGGCTTCCGTCACCATCATTTCAGCCCGAGAAATCCATCAGTATGGTTGGCGGACCCTGGCGGATGTGCTCCGATCCGTGCGCGGTTTTTATGTTTCCAACGACAGAAACTACAGCTACTTGGGGGATCGCGGGTTTTCAAGGCCGGGCGACTTTAATACACGGGTTCTCGCCCTGCTCAACGGCCATGTTCTCAACGATGATATTTACGATGAATTTCTCTTGGGACGGGAATCCGGCATCGACCTGGATATTGTGGACCGGATCGAGATTGTTCGCGGCCCCGGTTCGGCCCTTTACGGCACCAGCGCTTTCTTTGTCGTGATCAATATCGTTACCAAAGAGGGAAGCGACTTTAAAGGCCTGCGGGCCTCGGCCGAGTCGGGAAGTTACAATACCAACAAAGGGCTTCTGACGTACGGCGAACAGTATGGGAACGGGCTCGACCTCATGCTCCATGCTTCCCGCACACAGAGCGGCGGTCAGACCCTTTACTTTGCCGAGTATAACGATGGAAACCCCGCTCACGATTCCGGCTTCGCCAAAAATTCAGACGGGGAGTCCGTCTCTTCCTTCTTCGGAGAACTCCACTACAAAGACTTTGGGGTTCAGGGAATCTACTTTGATCGAAGCAAGGAAATTCCTACGGCTTCTTACTTCACGGTTTTTAACGACGGCCGGGAAGAGACCGTCGACAGCCGATATTTTCTTGAATTCAAATATAATCCCCAGATCACGCCGACGCTGGGATTGATGGCCCGGGCCTACGACGATTGGTATGGCTACAAGGCGAACTATCCCATCGATTATCCTCCGCTGACGATCAATAAGGACAACACGCCGGGCCGATGGTATGGAACGGAACTTCAGTTGGACTGGAAAATCCTGGCATGGAATCGGCTGGTGGCCGGGACCGAGGGTCAATACCATCAGGTTCTGCTCAGAAATTTCGATGAAGATCCGTTTCATTCTTATCTGAACGTCCATGACCGTTTCCAGGTCTATTCGGTTTACTTGCAAGATGAAATGCAATTGATGAGCGACCTGACCTTGACGGCCGGCATCCGGCACGACCTCTACGTTCACTACAACGCCCAGGATAATAAGCACACGACGCCCCGAGCCGCCTTGGTTTACGAGCCCCTGCAGGGCAGCGCGTTCAAACTCCTCTACGGTCAGGCCTTTCGTGTCCCGAACGGTTATGAATTGCTCTATTGCGGAGTAAACTACCTGTGCAACACGACCCTCAAGTCCGAAAAGATCAACACCTATGAAGGAGAAGTTGAACAGACCTTGGGCCCGCATTTGAAAGGCAGCCTGTCGGTCTACCGTTACGATATCAAGGACCTCATTAACCTGACGGATGGGGGGACGGGAACACTCGAGTATCAAAACATCGAACGCGTCTGGGGCAACGGCGTCGAGACGGAGCTTCGGTCGAAATGGGCGTCCGGAATCGAAAGTTATATCAACTATACGTATCAGATCGCCAAAGATCGCGATACTCATCAAGAGCTGAGCAATTCTCCCAGACACCTTGCGAAGGCCGGGCAACTATTCCCTCTTTCCATCGAGGGAGGTTCCGCCGGGATTGAAGAGCAATACGTCGGGAGTCGAAAGTTGGTGTTGGTGGACGGAAAGGTCGATCCCTATTTCGTGACGAATCTTACCCTGACCTTCCGCAATCCCTCCAAAAACTTTGAAGTTCAGACGTCCATCAACAACCTTTTTAATGCGCGTTTCTCGGACCCGGCCTCCAATGAACTCGCGCCGATCCTGCAAATTCCTCAAGACGGTAGGAATTTCTATGTCAAGATCACGGCCTATTTTTAATCGGGTTTTTTTATGCCTGGTGTTCTGGACGACGACCGTCGTCCTGCAGCCGGCTGGCGCCTTTTCGGCGCAGGTGGCCGTGATCAAGAGTCAGGATCTGCTTCCCTACGACCAAGCCGTGGAAGGTTTCCGGCGTCAGACGCAGACGGACGTTGTGGAATACAACATGCGGGGAAACGCCGACGAGGGAGCGAAGATTGTCGAACAGGTAAAACGCCTCAAGCCGGCCGCGGTGTTGGCGGTCGGCTCCAAAGCCGCTGGCTTGGCCAAAGCCGGTCTTCCGGGAATCCCGTTGGTCTACTGTCTTGTCATCGACCCCAATCAGTACGGCCTTCAGAACGGCAATGTCATCGGGATCGGTTTGGAGATTCCGGTCCAGTCCCAGTTCAAAACCTTCATAACGGTGGCGCCTGCTTTGAAACGGATTGGCGTCCTCTACGATCCCACCAAAACCTCCGGATTGATCCGTTCGGCCGAAGATGAAGCGCGCCGTTTGAAGTTGGAACTGGTGAAATCCGAGGTCCGAACGTCGGATGAGATTCCCGGCGCGATCCAAAAACTCTTGCCGCAAATCCAGGGCCTCTGGATGGTGCCGGACAGCACGGTGATCACCAACGATTCGTTTCAATTCATTCTGCTGGAAACCCTGGAGAAGGGCGTTCCCTTTATGGCCTTTTCGGACAGCTTTGTGAAGGCCGGCGCTCTTCTGGCGCTTTCGCCCGATTATACTGCGATCGGCAAGCAATCCTCTGCTCTGGTGGACCAAGTGATTCGAAGCGGGGTCCCGGATCAGGGCAAGGTGATCTACCCGGAAACGGCGCGTCTGACGATCAATTTGAAGACGGCTAGAATCCTCGGATTGGCCATTCCGGAGGAAATCCTCAAGACGGCCGACGAGGTCATCCAATGACGGATCTTGGGCGTACGGCATTCAGTTTAAGGATGAAGTTCACCCTGATGATCGGTTTGATGATCGTCATGGTGGGGCTGTCCCTGGGTTGGTATTCCCTCTACAGCATGCGCCGGGAGATGGAGAACGAGCTTCTGATGAGGGGCAAAAGCCTGACGCTGGCTCTGGCTTCAACCAGCAAGTTCGGCGTGATCGCGGAGGATTCGGCGAACCTGAAGAACATCATCCAGGGGACGCTGGATTCCGAACAGAAACCTACCGCGTTGGAATACATCCGCATCTATAATGCAAAACAGACCATCCTGGCCGAGCAGTTTAGGGAGGGTGAAGAGGATAAATCCAAACTGAGTATCGTCCAACCTGGTGAGTTTGACGAAGCCAAAACGGAGATTTTGGTCAAGCGGGTGGCGGATCCTAAAGGGGATGACGAATATCCCTATGCCCTTTTGGCTCCGATTATATTGCACAAGACGGTCAACGCGGGAATCGATGAAACCACGACGCAGTTGTTCAATCTTCAGAGCGGTCGGGATCAGGCCGTGCTGATTGGATACGTCGAGCTGGGAATTTCCGACGCCCCGGTTCGAGACAAGGGCAAGGAGCTTGTCCGGTTTTATGTCCTCCTGACCTTCGGGGTGATCGCCTTCGGCATTCTCGGTTCGAGTTGGTTTGTGCGTGCGATCCTAAGGCCGGTTCAAGGGATGATCGAAACGGCGATCTTAATTTCCCGCGGCGATCTCAGCAAATCGGTTGATGTGGTTTCCGGGGATGAGCTGGGTCAATTGGCCAGGATTTTCAACCGGATGACGGATTCCTTGCGTGAACGCGACACCCAGCTCCAGACGCAGTTCCAGGCCCTGGAGTCCACGCACGCCGACCTTCGGCAGACCACGAGGGAATTGGAGGTCTCCAAGGATCAATTGGAATTGAGGGTTCGCCAACGGACGGAAGAGTTGGCGAACAAGAACACAGAGCTTCAGACCATGATGGAGAAGGCGCAGGAGGCGGATCGTCTGAAGACCCAGTTCCTCGCCAATATGAGCCATGAGTTGCGCACGCCGTTGAACGCCATCATCGGGTTTGCCCAGGTCATGCTGGAAGGGATTGACGGTCAAATCACGGACGTGCAGCGCAAGGACCTGACCGCCATCTATCAGAGCGGGAAACACCTTCTGGAGATGATCAACGACATTCTGGATGTGGCCAAGATCGAGGCCGGCCAGATGACGCTTCACCTGGAGGAAACCCGGCTCGACGAAATTGTCCAAAGCGTGATGGCCTCGTCCAAGGGACTGATCAAGGGCAAGGAAATCGAGGTGACCAGCGAGGTCGCAAAGGACCTTCCGATGATTCGGGCGGATCGCGTTCGCCTTCGACAGGTCTTGTTGAACCTGATCAGCAATGCGGTCAAATTTACGGCAAAAGGCGAGGTTCGGGTCAAAGCCGTCAGGAATTCGAAATCGATCCGTGTCAGTGTAAGCGACACCGGCATGGGCATCCGTCAAGACGACGTGCCGAAACTATTCAAGGAGTTCCGGCAACTGGACGCCTCCACCACGCGGAATCAGGGCGGGACCGGTCTGGGTCTTGTGATCGTCAAGCGGTTCATCGAACTCCATGGCGGCCGGATCTGGGTGGAGAGTCAGTTCGGCCACGGTTCAACATTTTCATTCACCCTGCCCTTGGAATCGTCCACACAGGAGGTTCTACGGACGAGCGGGGCCCGGGCGAATCCGTCCGCCGATGAACCGTCCTCGGCGGATCCATCGGAGAAGCCGCAAGGATCGATCGTGGCCGTGATCGACGATGATCCGCTGGTGGTCTCCCTATTCCGGCGTTACCTGGAATCCGAACCTTTTCAGGTTGTGGGCGTGGATCCCACCCATGACATCATGGATCGGGTGGTCCGTATCCATCCCCAGGCGATCGTTCTTGATATCTTAATGAAACCGAAAAGCGGGTGGAATGTTTTGCAGGAGCTCAAAGAGAATCCACAAACAAAGCAAATCCCGGTCGTGATCTGTTCCATCCTGGATGACAGCGGAAAAGGGTATGCTCTGGGAGCGGTGGATTACCTGGTCAAACCGGTCAGTCAAGAGGCGGTTCTCCAAGCTCTGAACCGGTTGGGAACGGTTCGCAACGTGGCTGTCGTTGACGACGATCCGATGGCGATTGCATTGATGCAAAAAGTCTTGGGCCGGCAACCGTATCGGGTGCACGCGGCCATGGGCGGAGAGGAGGGGCTGGCCCTGATTCGGAATGAAAAGCCGGACATCGTTTTTCTTGATCTGATGATGCCCGGCATGGACGGATTCGAAGTTCTTGATGCCCTTCACGCGGATCCGGCCACCCGGAATATCCCGGTCGCGATCGTTACGGCCAAAGATCTGACGCCGGCAGACCGGGAGCGCCTAAACGGCAAAGTGATCACGTCCATCCAGAAAAACGTCCTGGGCGAGGCCGATTTTATGGTTGAAGTAAAGGCCGCGCTCAAGCGTTTGGATGTATAATATAGGCCGACGGCAGACTCAGGGCCGTCCGTAATGAGAAGGAGGGTTCAATGGAATCGAAAAGAAAGATCCTTTACGTGGAGGACAATCCGGAGAACGTCCTTTTGATCAGGAGAGTCCTTGAGGCCAAGGGGTATGAGGTGTTGGAAGCCGAAAACGGAATGACCGGGATCGCGATGGCTGAGCGGGAACACCCGGACCTGATTCTGATGGACATCAATCTGCCGGATATGGACGGATACGCCGCGGCCACGAAGATCAAAAACACGAAGGGCCTGGAGGCGATTCCCATCGTGGCCTTGACCGCGAATGTAATGAAGGGCGACCGGGAACGGACACTGACCGCCGGTTGCGACGGCTATATCGCCAAACCGATCGATGTTTCGACGTTCGCGGGTCAAGTCGAAACCTTTTTAAAAGGGCTGAAGGAATCGGTGAGTCCCGAGGATGAAAAAGTTTACTTAAAGGAGCACAGCGTTCGACTGGTTGAACATTTGGAAGAGCGGATCCGGGAGTTAACGGAGGCGAATGAACAACGGCAACGGAGCCTGGACAAGCTCGAAGAACGGACCAAAGAACTGGTTCTGCTCCTGGAAATTACCACGACCGTTTCATCCTCGCTGAACCTCCGGGAGCTGTTGCAGACCTCCGCCCAAATCGCCACGGAGCGGCTGGGAGTTACCTTCTGCCGGATTCTTCTGATCAACCGGCAGCAGAATCATCTGATGGTCATGGCCGCGCATCCGAGGCGGGAGCTCGATGGAGATTTTGAAATCGGCCGTTTCTGTGAAACCCGAGAATCGGAATATCTACGCGCGGTTCAGACGGCCTCGGAACCTCTCTTGCTGCGCGGGGCGGACATTATGACCAAAGCGCGCACCCCGTTGGATCGGTCGCTCTTTACCGGCGGGGTGGAAGATCTGCAGTCCCTTTTAATCTGTCCCGTGAGCAAGAAATCAAATCTTTTAGGCCTTCTGGTTCTGGGAGAGATCCGGCAATGGGAGCGGAGCCCCTTTGCGCCGGGGAAGGTCCGACTGTGCGATTCCGTCGCCCGTCAGATGGCCGGCGCGATTGAGAACGCCAGGCTGTTTGAAGAGGTCGTTTTGAGAGGAAACCAAATAAAGGCGGCCAACCTGGACTCCATCAAGGCGCTGGCCTCGGCCCTGGAAACGAAAGATGTGGAGACCATGGGGCATTCGGATCGCACGGTCGAACACGCGCTGTTGCTCGGCCGGCGGTTGGGGTTTTCAGAGAACGACCAAGAGGTGCTTCAATATGCGGCGATCCTCCATGACATCGGCAAGATCGGGATTCCGGAATCGATCCTAAAGAAGCCGGGCAAATTGACTGCGGACGAATATGAAGTGATGAAGCAGCATCCGGTCCTCGGAGCGCAGATCATTCAACCCGTCAAATTTCTGGAACCGGTTGTTCCGTTGGTCCGGGCGGATCACGAACGGTGGGACGGAAAGGGGTATCCGAACGGGCTGCGAGGCGAGGAGATTCCGTTGGGGGCGCGGGTTGTTGCCCTTGTGGACGCTTACGATGCGATGACATTCGACCGGGTGTACCGAAAGGCCCCCGGCAAGGAATACGCGGTCAACGAAATGCAGAAAAACGCCGGAACCCAGTTTGATCCCCAACTGGTCAAACTGTTTTTGGAAATCCTGAAAGAGACGCCTTAGGCTCATTCCGGGCCCGGCAGGGGCTCGTTGGTTGAGGTCTTTCGTATGGGACTGTATTTCGTGTTCGCGTCGTATGCCTGATCGAACACCTCCATGGCTTTCTTCATGTCCTTCAGCTTGTAATACGAATACCCCATAAAATAGTAGGCGTTGGCGTTTTCGGGGTCGATCTCGGTCGCGGTCTCAAACTCCTTGATCGCGTTCTTGTAATCCTGCTTGAAGTACAGCTCCAGACCGGTGTTGAAATGCCGTTTCGCCGTTTCCGCGTCGAACAACTCGTCCGCAAAAACCGGATAGGCGCCGATCACGGCCGTCAACAGTACGGCCCAAGCGATTCGAGTCATCATGTCGTCCTCCTTGCCCTGCGGTTTTTTCCGTTCCTTCCCTAATATTTGATTTCGACCTGGCCGGCGGCCCGCAGATCTTTAAGCCATTTTTCATACAAATCGGCCGATCGCTCCTGAAACAAGAGATCCTGAATTTCCGGCCTGACTTCCTCGATCGGGCGGGTTTTGGAAGGAAGGATCTCATCGAGCCGGAAAATGTGGGCCCCCGAGGCCGTTTTGACCGGCTCGCTGATCTCGCCGGGCTTTAAGTGCTCGATCGCCCGGTGCACGTCCGGCAGCATCTGGTCCGCGTCGAGGTTGCCCAGATCGCCGTCGCCTTTCCTGTCCGCCCCGGCCGCGTATTGCTGGGCCAGGGTTTGAAAATCCGCGCCTTTTTTAAGTCGGTCAACCGCATCCCGGACGCTCTGGTCGAATGACGGCGAGGCGTCTGGCGTTGAAAGGGGGATAAAAATCTGGTGAAGATGATACTGCAACGGGGTCCGAAACCGGTCCGGATGTTCCTCGTAGTATGCGCGGATATCCTGATCGCTCAGAAGTACGCCGGACTTCACTTCGCGGTTCACGAGTTTGAGGATCATAATTTGATCCTTCAGCCCTTTCTTATACTGGTCGAGACTGGAATGCTCTTCTTCCAGCGCTTTTTCAAGGGCCGCATCGTTGGCCATGCCGTTTTTTTGTTTCACGTCCTGCACCGCTTTATCAATTTCATCCGGTTCGACCGTGATGCCCTTCTTCTGGGCCAGTTGCAATTGGAGTTTCTGGTCGATCAGTTGTTCCAGAACCTTCTGTTCGGAAACCGGCGTGCGGGCCGGCGTTCCATCGGGCGTCAAGGTCAGTAAACCGAGGCGCGCCCGTGCGGCGGCCGATTTCAGGTCGGATGCGGTGATGATCTCGCCGTTGACGATGGCCGCGATGCGGTCCACGGTCACCGCGTCGCCAAGCTGCGGTTGGGCCGCGACCGTGAACAAAAAGGCCGAAAGGACGATGCGGGCGAATCGCTTACTCATGAACGGGCTCCGGGGCGGAATCCCCTACGCCCAACGGTTGATAGAGGATCTGGTCATTCACCCTGATACGGGCCTTTCCTTTTAAACCGGCGACCCAGTCCGCGAACGACTTTTCACGCCGCTCCTGGGTCAGTTGGGCTCGAATCCTCTCGGCGGCTTCGGCCGGCGACATCGGTCGCTCCGGATGCTGTTCCTCCACCTTGAAGAGATGATACCCGTATGCGGTTTTGACAATCGGGCTGATCTTTCCGACCCCCAGGGAGAAGACGATGTCAAATTCCTCCGGCATCTCGCCCCGGGTAAAAAACCCGAGATCGCCGCCCTGTTCTTTATCCGGGCTGAGCGAGCGGGCTTTCGCCAGGGATGCGAAGTCGGCTCCCTGCGTCAGTTGGAGGCGAAGCGATTTGGCGGTCTCCTCGTTGGCCACGACGATCTGGCGCGCACGGACCTCGTTCGGGTGCACGAATTCCTTGGGGTGCTCTCGGTAGTAATTCTGGATTTCGTCGTCCGAGATCCGAATGGTCTGGGGAACGGCCTGGTTGACGGCCTTCTGGCTGAGGAGTTCCTTTCGAAGTCGCTCTTTCCATTGGTCAAGGGTGGTTCGTTGACTCTGGATCATGGCCTCAAACTCTCCGGGCGCGTAGTCGCCCTTGATTCGGTCGATGGCTTGTTGGAGCTCATCGGGGCCGACCTCCAGTTTCAGCCTTCCGGCTTCGGCCAGAAACAGGCGCTGCTCGATCATCTCGTTGAGAATGTTCCGCTTGAGTTCCTTGACGGATTCGCTGTTTTCGTCGATCGGGCCCTCGAGCTTGGCTTCCATGAAAGCGGTCCTGAACTCTTCGAGACTGATGTTGTCCTCGTCAATCGTGGCGACGATCGGCGACGAAGGGAGAACGCCGGTTTTCCCGCAGCCGACGCAGAGCACCACCAGGGCATATAAACAGAACGGGTTAGTGTGGAGCCGCAGGCGCAGGGTCATGGTTTCTTAAGGCGTCTTCTCCGATGGAGGCCAATCGGGACTCCGAAATGACGATATTGGATTCGGCCCGCAACGTTTTGACGAGTTCGTCGAAAAGGGCCGATTCTTTTTCCTTGACGATCTGTTCGCGGACCTCGTCCCGCACGTCGTCCACCGAGAGGGGTTTTTGACTGCGGCGGCTTTGAACGCGGATGATATGGTAGCCGTACGAGGTCCTCACCACATCGCTGATCTGGCCGGGCTTCAGTTCGAAAACGGCCTTCTCGAATTCCGGGAGCACACGGCCTTTTCGCAACACGCCCAGGTCGCCGCCCTTGTCCTTTGTGGCGGGGTCGATCGAGCGCGACTTGGCCAGCGCGGCGAAATCGGCGCCCCGGCGCAGGCGTCCCAACAGGGCCCGGGCTTCGGCTTGGGTTTTGACCAGGATGTGGCTCGCCCGCGCTTCTTCAATCAACGGAAGGGATTCCCGATGGGTGTTGAAGTAGGCCTCCAAGTCCGTGTCCGATACCTGGATTTTTTTCTCGATCAGCTCATGAAGCGTGGCGTCCAGCAACAGCCGCTCTTTATAGGACTCCACCTGTTCCCCGAAGGTTTTGTCCTGGTCCAGTTTTAATTGATGCGCTTTCTGCAGCAGCAGCTCGCGCGTGATCAATTCGCCCAGAAAATCTTTTTTCCCGTTCGGCCCGGCGTAGGCCGTTCGGACCGCTTCGGGAAGCTGCGACCATTTCTGGTTGAACTGATCGACCGTGATCGTTGCGGCGTTCACCTGGGCGAGAGTGGAATCCGGGGTCGAAATGGCGGGAGCGGCCGATTTGTTGCAGGCCAAAAGCCCTGCGGTCACCAACACGATCCTTAAAACGAAACTCCTGGACATCCGCCCTCCGTTGGATTTCCTACCATATTATAGCAGGCTTTGCAAGTAATTTGTTACCGTCGCAAAGAGGGTCGGCCATTCGGACTGTTCCGCTTCGGCGAGCCGCAGTTTGACGCTGAATTCGGAGACGAGCCGGAGACGCCCCGAAGCGTCCGACAGGAGCCGGCGGACCTGGGCGTCGGTCAAAGGACGGGCCGGGCCAAAAACGATAAGAATCCCGTCGCTTTTCGAATCGATCGAATGGATCTTCAGCCGCCGCGCCAGCGCCTTGATCCCTACGGCCTGCAACAGGCGTTCGACGGGTTCCGGCGGGGCGCCGTAGCGGTCTTCCAATTCGGTTCGGAACGCGCCCAGATCGGATTCGGTTTTCAGCCCCGCGAGCCTTCGATAAACCGCGAGGCGTTGAGCCGTATCCGGGACATAGGTTTCGGGGATGAAGGCCGAAACCTTTAGGTTCAGGACCGGCTCGATTTCCTCTTCGGCCTGCTCGCCTTTGAGTTCCTGCACGCATTCCTCGATCAGCTGAAGATAAAAGTCGAAGCCGACCGCCGCGATATGGCCGGACTGCTGTTTTCCCAGGAAATTGCCGGCGCCCCGGATTTCCAGGTCGCGGGCCGCGATCCGGAATCCGGCGCCCAGTTCGCAGAACTCCTGGATCGCCTGGATGCGGGCGCGGGCTTCCTCGGTCAGTCCGCGGTCGGACGGGACGAGCAGGTAGGCGAAGGCCTGATGCCCCGACCGCCCGACGCGCCCCCGGAGCTGATAGAGATCGGACAGGCCGAATCGATGGGCGTCGTTGATCAGAATGGTGTTGGCGGTGGGGATGTCCAGGCCGGATTCGATGATCGTGGTGGTCAGGAGGACGTTCGTTTCCTGATGCACGAATTTCCACATCACCCGCTCCAGCTCCCGTCCGTGCATTTGACCGTGCGCCACCGCGAGCTTCGCCTCCGGGACGAGCTCCCGGAGGAGCTGGCCGAGCCGCTCGATGTCCTGAACGCGGTTGTGGACGAAAAAGACCTGTCCGCCGCGGGCCAATTCCCGGAGAATGGCGTTCCGGATCACCGAACGGTCGAACCGCGTCAGGATCGTCCGGATGGATAGCCGATCGGCCGGGGGCGTGTCGATGATCGAGAGCTCGCGGATCCCGGTCAGGGCCATCTGAAGCGTTCGGGGAATGGGCGTCGCGCTGAGGGTGAGGGTGTCCACCGTCTTTCGGAGTTGCTTGAGTTTTTCCTTGTGGCCGACGCCGAAGCGCTGTTCTTCATCCACGATCAGCAGTCCGAGATCGTGAAAGACGACGTCCTTTTGAAGAAGGCGATGGGTCCCGATCACGATGTCCACCCGACCGGCCGCCAGATCCGACAGGACCGTCCGCTGTTCCTTCGAGGTGCGGAACCGGCTGAGCGTTTCGACGCGGACCGGAAACGGCGCGAAGCGCTCGCGAAAAGTCTCCCCGTGCTGCTGCGCCAGCAGGGTCGTCGGCACGAGGACGGCGACCTGCTTTCCGTCGATCACCGCCTTGAACGCGGCCCGCATCGCGACCTCGGTCTTCCCGTAGCCGACGTCGCCGCAGATCAACCGGTCCATCGGCTGGGCTTCTTCCATGTCCTTTTGGATGTCCTCGATCGCCTTGAGCTGATCGGGCGTCTCTTCGTAGGCGAAGGCGGCGTCGAACTCGCGCGAGAGCGCGGGGTTTTTTGAGAACGCATGCCCCGGGGTCGTCTCCCGCACGGCGTAGAGTTCCACGATCTCTTTCGCGATCGTTTCGACCGCCTTCTTGACGCGTCGCGTGGTTCGCGCCCAGGTGACGCCGCCGAGACGATCCAGTTTGGGCCGGTGGCCTTCGACGCCGGTATATTTCTGGACGAGGTTCAGCCGGTCGACGGGAAGGTAAAGGGTGTCGCCGCCCCGGTATCGCAGGATCAGGAAATCGCTTTCGTAGCCCTGGATCGAAAGACGCTTCAGGCCCTCGTAGCGTGCGATCCCGTGTTGAACGTGGACCAAATAGTCTCCATCCTCCAGATCCTCCAGCGAGGCAAGGAACTGGGCCCGGTTGAGTTTCGGCGCCGGACGGTGCCGGGCGGTCTTGCCGAAGAGGTCCTCGTCCGTCAGGAGGGCGAGACGATTTGGAAGATCGATGAAGCCCGACGAGAGCCCGCCGACGGCGATCGTGAAGGGGGAAGTCGCTTCCGGCCCGGCGGGTGAGAAGGGAGCCGGACCGGACCCCGTCTCGGCCGGCAGGTCATGCTCGCGGAACAGGTCCAACATCCGGTCTTTTTGAGCCGCGGTCTTGGCGACGAAGACGACGCGGGCTTTCCGTCGCAAATCGTCCGCCGTCTTGAGCGCGGCGGAGAGCGGGGTGCCTCTCACGCCCAGGCCCAGGCTTTCGGGAGATCGGGTCGAAAATAAAAGCAGATCCCGGTCCGCTTCGGTCTCGAGATGACTTGTTTCGAGAAGGATGGACGGTCTCGATTGCAGCTGCCGCTCCAGTTCGTCCGAGGTGAGATAGCGTTGAAGGGCCGTCCGCCGGTCGGGCGGCAGGGAGGACTGGGCCAGGCGGACCTCGGAATCGAACTCTTCCATGAGGTCCCGGATCTGGGCGGACTCGTCCAGCGCGAGGCGCGCTTCCGGGGGAAGATAGTCCGTCACCGTGGCGCGGGCCTGATCATCCGGTTCCAGGGCCGGTAGGATTTGGACGCGGGCTTCCGCCGCGGCCGAGAGCTGGGTCTCGGGATCGAAAACCCGGATCGACTCGACCTGATCGCCCGCCCATTCGATTCGGACCGGCTCGCGGCCGGCGGTCGAGAAGAGGTCCAGGATTCCTCCGCGCACGCCGAATTCCCCCGGATGCTGGACGGATTCGGTCCGGGAATAACCGAGATCGACGAGCGATTCGATCAGGCCGTCCCGGTCGGCCGCTTGTCCGGCGGACAGGGAGAGGGCGGCCCCGCGCAGCGCGGCCGGGGCCATCACGCGCTGCATCGCGGCCGGGACGGAGGCGACGACGATCATCGGCCGGTCGGATCGGTCGGGGTCGGTCCGGGCCATCCGATACAACGCCTGCATCCGCTGCCGGATCAGGTCGGGGTGGGGCGCGGTCAGTTCATAGGGGAGAATTTCGGGAGAGGGAAAAAGGATGGGCGGATCGGCCGTTCGGCCCAGCCATTGGAACCAGCAAACCAGGTCCTGATGAAACGATTCGGCCTGCGCGTCCGTCGCGGCGAGGACGAAGAAGGGAACATTGGCCTCCGTCGCCATTCCGGCGATCACGGCCGCCTTGGCCGAGCCCCAGAGGCCGGAGAAGACGAGCCGGCGTCGGCCGGCCTGGATCCATTTCAGCGCGGGGGCGATCAGCGGTTGTAGGAGTGAGGATGGCTTCAGCTCTGTGGGGTTGTATTCTTTCATGGATGGGGCGTCCGCCTCCGGCCACCCGCTCGTTAAAGTTTCCGGATCTTTTCGATCAGCCGCGAGGTGGACACGCCCTTGACCAGGGGCACCCGACGGACCCGGCCGCCGCGCCGCTCGACGACGTCCCGGCCGATGATCTTATTTTGACCCCAATCGCTGCCTTTGATCAAGACGTCCGGCCGGAGCGCCGTGATGATCTTGAGCGGATCCGGCTCGTCGAAGATCGTGACATAGTCCACGCAGGAGAGGGCCGCGAGCAGCTCGGCCCGCTCGGCCTGCGGGAGCAGCGGGCGGCGCGGGCCCTTGATCTTTCTCACCGACCGGTCGCTGTTGATGGCGACCACCAGGCGGTCTCCGTAGCGTCGGGCGCGTCGGAGATAGCGGAGATGGCCGACGTGGAGCAGGTCGAAGCAGCCGTTGGTGATAACGATCCGCTCGCCTCGTCTCCGGAGCCGGGCCAGGATCGATCTCAATTGAGGGACGGTCTTGACCTTGGTTTGGGAAACGACGGGGGAACGTCGGGGCCGGCGGGTCATGACGATCGACGGATCCGCTCGATGATTCCGGCCGCCAGCAGCGGCACCATGATTTCGTGATGGCCGGTCAGGGAATAACCTTTTCCCCCTTTCTGGGTCGGGCGGCGGACGACGTTGGTCAGGGGCCGGTACTGCTGGATGAAGTCGAGATTCACGGTGGTAAAACGGTCGACGGTGTGGCCGAGATTCCGGACCAGCGTGAGGGCCTTTAGGAAGACCTCGGGCAGGATCACGGCCGAGCCGATGTTGAGATAGACGCCGCCCTCCAGCCGTGCCACGACCGAGCAGAGGCGTTTGAAATCGAGCAGCGATCCCTCGCCCAGCGCGGCCCCGCTGACGGACGGATGCATATGGATGATGTCCGTTCCGATCGCGACATGGACCGTGACCGGGATACCCAGCCGGTCTGCGGTCGCCAGGAGGCTGTGCTTTTTATTCGGCGCGTCGGAACGGTTGAGCCACTGCCCGACGGCCGCCCCGATGCCCAAGCCCTGCGGCACGCCCTTGACGATCGCCTCGTTGAGGATGCGTCCGGTTTCCTCGGCCATGCCGAACGCGCCGCTGCCGAGCTGTTCCTCGACGTCTTCGGAGGTTTTTCCGGCCAACGCCAGCTCGAAGTCGTGGATGATCACGGCGCCGTTCACGGCCACGGCCGAGATCGCGCCGCGTTCCATCAGGTCGATCAGGATCGGGTTCAGCCCGACCTTCGTCAGGTGGGCGCCCATGCCGACGACGATCGGGCGCTTCTTCCGATGGGCCCGCGCGACGGCCTCGATCACGGCCTTGAGATCTTTGGCGGCGAGGATGTCCGGAAGGGAATCGATAAACCGGGTGATCCGGTCCCCCCCTCCGTAAGGCCGGCCGAATTCACGTATCGAGACCTTGCTCTTGCGGTCTTTGAGAGGATAGGTCCGGACGCCGGAAAAGTCGATCCGGTCGTCGGATGATGTAGGTTTCCTTTTCACAAACGGATCCTTGCTGGCGCGGGTCCTGTCCTTCGGCAGCCCCATCGTGCTCGCCGCCCCGCCCGGCGCAGGGACCTCGGCTGCGCGCGATGGGGCGCCCCGCCTCAGGACACCCGCGCGGTATTATTCGGTGAAGGCCTCTTCGACCAGGCCGCAAATCACATGGCCGAGCGTGATATGGGTTTCCTGGATGCGGGCCGTGACCTTGGACGGGACGATGAAGGCGTGTTCGACCCGCTTCGCCAACGGTCCGCCGTCGCCGCCGGTGAACCCGATCGTGGCCATGCCGATCGCGCGGGCCGTCTCGACGGCCTTCAGAACGTTGGGCGATTTTCCGGAGGTCGAGATCGCGATCGCGATGTCGCCTTTTTGTCCCAGCGCCTCGATCTGCCGCGCGAAGATCTCGGAGAAGTCGGAATCGTTCCCGATGCTGGTGATGACGGACGGGTCCGTCGTCAGCGCGATCGCCGGAAGCGCCTTGCGGTTCCGGGTGTATCGATTGACCAGTTCGGACGCGAGATGGGAGGCGTCCGTCGCGCTTCCGCCGTTTCCGAAGAGAAGGATTTTGCGGCCCTGCCGGAGGGCGGCGATGATCCGCTCGGTCGTCTGCGCGATCAGATCGGCCGACTCCTCGACGAAGAGCCGCTTCACCTCGGCGCTTTCCAAAAACTCTTTTTTGATCTTGGATTTCATCAAGAGACCAATAGAGCATTATAAGTTCGGGGGCGGGGATTGTCAAGGAAGGGATAGGGGGTTGACTCTCGTCATGAGGAGGCGCCAACACGGATTGCGAGGGGAAAGTGGTAATGCCCGGGAGGTTGTGATAAACTTATGTCGGGTTTCAGCTCTCCGACAAATGAAGGAGCCGGAATGAATTTCACAATTGAAATGGAACAAGAGAAAGACGGGCGTTGGATTGCGGAGGTTCTCGATCTTCCCGGCGTGATGACCTATGGACAGTCGCGCGACGAAGCCGTCGCAAAAGTCCAGGCGCTGGCCTTGCGGGTGCTGGCCGATCGGTTGGAGCATGGCGAAGGCGCGCCGGATTTGATGAGCGTGTCCTTCAAAGCCGCATGAGCCAATGGCCCACCGCCAAGGCGAAACGGGTTCTCGCAGCGCTCTTGCGCATCGGATGGAGCGTCAGACGGTAGTCGGGCTCGCATCGCACTCTCTCACGCTCCGGTTGGCCGGATCTGGTGTTCGCATTCCACGACAACGAAGAAATCGGGCCTCGAATGCTGGCCCGCATCGCCAAACGGTCGGGGCTGCGGCCTGACGATTTATAGACCTGCCAGGAAGTCCGTCCCCCCCTAAGTTCTGAACGGTTCCGGCTCACAGCTCGATCTCGGCCTGCACGAGGGGATCGCCGACCGCGTGATGAAAGCGGAAGCCGAGCGCTTTGCAGACGTGCTGCATGGCGAGGTTGTCGGGAAGGATGTCGGCCGTGACCCGGCGGACCTTCTCGCGTCGGCCGATGTCCAAGATTCGGCGCAACAGCTCGGTGCCCAGCCCTCGGCGCTGGAAGGGGTCGCTGACGAGAATGGAGAACTCGGCCTCGTCCGTGCCGGGCTGTCGGCTCAGCCGGCTCGCGCCGATGATTTCGCGGCCGCCGGTTTTCGGATCCTCGCGGAGGACGACCAGCACCATGGTCCGGTCGTAGTCGATGAAACAGGTGCGTGTCAGCCGCTCATGGGCGATGCGCTGGTTCAATTTCAGGACCTGGAAATAGCGGAGATAAACCGTCTGCTCCGACAGGGATTGGTGGAACTTGACCATCAACGGCTCGTCTTCCGGACGGATCGGCCGGAACGTCACCGGCGTTCCGTCCTTCATCCTCCACGACGCCACGTAGTGCAACGGGTACGGGCGGATGGCCAGCTTCGGCCCGTTCGTCTCGTCGGAACCGGGCGGATGAACCACCACGCGGGCGTCCAGCGCGACCAAGCGCTCCGGGGAAACCAGCAACGGGTTGATCTCGATGTCCCGGATCCGGCGCTGCTCCACGATGAGCTGGCCGAATCGCACCAGGAGTTTTTCCAGGGCGGGCAGATCGACCGGCGGGCGGCCGCGGACGCCTTTCAGCGCGGCGAAGATGCGGGTCCGCTCCATCATCCGACGCGCCAGCGTGGTGTTGAGCGGCGGGAGGGCCAGCGCATGATCTTTGAGAATTTCCACCAACTGTCCGCCCGTGCCGAAGAGCAGGACCGGGCCGAACTGCGGGTCCAGACTGCTTCCGAGAATGACCTCGTAACCCTCGAGCCGGATCATGGGCTGGACGGTCGCCCCCCGGAACGCCCCGCTCCCCGCCTTGTCGCGCACCGAGGCCTCGATCTCGCGGTAGGCGCGTCGAACGGCGTCGGGGCCGCCCAAATCCAGCCGAACCCCTCCGACGTCGGTTTTGTGCGTGATGGTTTCGGAGAAGACCTTCAGGACGACGGGATAACCGATCCCGCGGGCGATTTTCACCGCTTCCTCCTCGCTTCCGGCGGCGCGGGTTTCGATCGTCGGAATTCCGTAAGCGGCCAGCAGCTGCTTGGATTCGATTTCGGTGAGGAGGGTGCGTCCCGCCGCCTGCGCGGTCTTAATGATTTTCTCCGTGCGGCCGCGGTCGAAAACGCCCTCGTCCTCGACGGAAAGGATCGGCGTCTCGTACAGCCCGCGGAGGTTGTCGCTGTACCGCCACATGGCGTTGAAAACGTTCGCCGCGGCGTCCGGGTAGGGGAAGGTCGGAATGCCGGCCTGATTTAAGGCGGTCTCTCCGGCCGCGACTTCGTTTCCCCCCATCCAGCTGGCCAGGATCGGACCTCGGTCGACTTTCGCGCAGGCGTTCAGTTGCTCGGCCGTCCGCGTCGGGTCGGTCATGGACTGGGGCGCGAGAATCACCAAAAGGCCGTCGGCATGGGGGTCCTTCGCCGCGATCTCGACCGCCTGGACGTAGCGCTCGGGGGGCGCGTCGCCGAGCACGTCGATCGGATTGCCTCGGCTCCAATGCGGCGGAAGAACCGCGCCGAGGGACTCGATCGTCTCCCGCGACAGCTCGGCCAGTTCGCCTCCCCCGGCCGTCAGGGCGTCCGCGGCCAGCGCGCCCGGGCCGCCGGCGTTGGTGACGATCATGAGCCGGGGCCCTTTCGGGCGGGGCTGTTTGGCGAGCACCTCCGCCATGAAGAAGAGGTCGGCGATCTCGTCGACGCGCAGCACGCCGCTCCGTCGGAAGGCGGCGTCGAAGACCGCGTCGCTGCCGGTCAACGATCCGGTGTGCGAGGACGCCGCCTTGGCGCCGGCCTCGGTCCGGCCGGTCTTGATCACGATGATCGGCTTGGTCAAGGCCACTTCGCGGGCGGCGGAAAGGAACGATCGCGCGTCGCCGATCGATTCCATGTAGATCAGGATGCTCTGGGTGTGCGGGTCGTTCCCCAGATGATCGATGAGATCGCCCCAGCCCACGTCCAGCATCGAGCCGATCGAAACGAAGGCGCTGAAGCCGACGTTCTCGCGCAGGCTCCAGTCCAGGATGGCGGTGCAAAGGGCGCCGCTCTGACTGATGAAGCCGACCTTTCCGGGCCGGGCCATCGTGCGGCAGAAGGTGGCGTTGAGGCCGGTGACGGGGCTCATCACGCCCAGCACGTTGGGCCCGATCAGCCGCATCTTTCCGCGGCCGAGCCGTTTGACAATTTCCCGCTCCAGTTCAACGCCCGCCGGGCCGGTTTCCTTGAAGCCGGCCGAGATCACGATCGCCCCCCGGACGCCGGCCTCCGCGCATTCGCCGACCAGGGCCGGCACGGTCGGGGCCGGCGTCGCGATGACGGCCAGGTCCACCGGCTCGGGCAGGGCGGAGACGTTCGGGTAGGCCTTGACGCCCAATACGCTGGACCCTTTTAAATGGATCGGGAAGACGGTTCCGCCGAAGGGGCTGCTGATCAGGTTCCACAGGACGGTCCGTCCGACGCTGCCGGGCCGTTCCGTCGCCCCGATGACGGCCACCGTCTGCGGATTGAAAAAAACGTCGAGGGGATGCCGTTCAAACCCCCATACGTCGTGCGAGGGACTGAAGTCCGGTTTCATCCGTTTGTTCATGCCGACTCCGTGGACGATTCAGGATCCTCGCTACGACTCGCGCGTCAAGCGAAGATTGGGGGGGCCGCCTGCGTTCGTTCACAAGCTCCTGAACGCCTTGTACGCGGCCTTGACCGTCTTTTCGACGTCGGACGCGGTATGGGCCGTCGAAAGAAACGCGGCCTCGAACTGGGAGGGCGCCAGATAAATTCCCGTTTCGAGCATGGCCGTAAAAAATTTCGCGTAGGCCTTGGTATCGGAGGTCTTGGCCGCCGCGTAATCCGTCACGGCCCGGTTCGTAAAGAACAGGGTCATCAGCGAGGCGACGCGCGTGCCGAAAACCGCGACGCCGGCCTTCCTCGCGGCCTCGATCAGGCCGTTCGATAAATGGTCCGACCGCTCTTCCAGTTTCCGGTAGACGCCCGGCCGGCCCAGGAGTTTGATCGTCTCGATCCCGGCCGTCACGGCCAGCGGGTTGCCCGAAAGCGTCCCGGCCTGATAGACCGGCCCCAGCGGCGCGGTCCGCTCCATGATTTCCCGCCGGCCCCCGTACGCGCCGACCGGCAGACCCCCGCCGATGATCTTGCCCAGGCAGGTGAGATCGGGAACGACGCCGAAGCGCTCCTGCGCCCCGCCGAAGGCGACGCGAAAGCCGGTGATCACCTCGTCGAAGATCAACAGGCTGTCGTGCTGCCGCGTGATGTCGCGCAGGCCCTGGAGGAAACCCTCCTTCGGAAGGATGACGCCCATGTTGGCCGCGACCGGTTCGACGATCAGGCCGGCGATTTCGCGTCCGTGGTGCTCGAAAATTTTTCGTACGGCCGAAAGATCGTTGTAGGGCGCGGTGAGCGTGTGCCGGGCCAGATCGGCCGGAACGCCCGGGCTGTCCGGAATGCCGAGCGTCGCGAGGCCGGAGCCGGCTCGCACCAGCAGGCTGTCGGCATGGCCGTGGTAGCAGCCGTCGAATTTGAGGATCTTGTCGCGGCCGGTGAACCCCCGCGCGAGCCGGATGGCCGACATCGCGGCTTCGGTGCCGGAGGAGACCATCCGGATCAATTCCATCGACGGGAAGGCTTTCTGAATCCACCCGGCCAGCCGGACCTCGAGCTCGGTCGGCGCGCCGTAACTGGTGCCGTTCATCGCGGCCGCCTTGATGGCGCGGACCACCCGCGGATGGGCATGACCCAGGATCATCGGCCCCCAGGACAAGACATAGTCGATGAAGCGGTTTCCATCCGCGTCCCAGATTTTCGAGCCCCTGGCCTTCGCGATGAAGAGCGGCCGGCCGCCCACCGCTTTGAAGGCGCGGACGGGGCTGTTCACCCCGCCGGGAATTAGGCGTTGCGCTTGTTCGAAAAGCTGTGCGGATCGCGTGTATTTCATGGATGGTGATTTATTGTAGGGTGAAGGATCGGCGCTGTCAAGCCGCGTCCGGGCCCGGAGCCGGCGATCGAAGTCGAGGCGCGGACGGCGGAATTATGCGACCATTCCGATCCCGCCGAGCCCTTGACGCGGCGGAGGATGGACTCTATATTTAACGTATAACCGTATGTCGGTGACATGAATGAAAACCCCGCCTTCCGGTCAGGCTTTTCAGGAAGATGGGGTTTTTTCGTGTGGTCTTCGGAGGATGCGGATGGGCTCCGGAAACGGCCATATGGGCGAGATCAAGGCTCGCGATCGGCATTTATGGGTGATCTCCATCTCCGTGATCGTGGCCCTGACCTTGACGATCATTTCCATCTATGCGCCGGACGTGATCGGTATCCCGAGAGCGGCCAGCCGGACGGAGCTGTCCACGTACCTGTCCGGCCTGGCGGTCTTGGTCTGTCTGTTCTGTCTTTACATTCTCCAGGCCCACGCCCGCCTGGATCGTTTGAGGGACAAACTCATCCAGAAAGAACAGGAGAAGACCGAGGTCCAGAGGCTGCTCAAGGAGGTCGAGGCGCGGTCCAACGAACACCTCAAGACGCAGGCGGCGCTCGAACGGGAGATCGCCGAGCGAAAACAGGCCGAGGAACGGATCGTGTATCTCGCGTACCACGACGGTTTGACCGATCTGCCCAACCGCCGGCTTTTCGAAGACCGTCTCGGTCAGGAGTTGAGCCGGCTGCCGTGGCGCAAACGGGCGATGGCCGTCCTCTTCCTGGACATCGACCGCTTCAAACAGATCAACGACCACCTCGGACATCACATCGGCGACGCGCTGCTGGTGGCCTTTTCGGAGCGGCTCAAACGTTGTCTTCGTCCGGGGGATACGATCGCGCGGCTGGGCGGGGACGAGTTCGCGATCCTGTTGACCGACCTGGCCCGGGAGCGGGACGTTTCGCTCATCGTTCAGAAAATTTTTGACTCTCTGGCCAAACCGATCCCCATCGAAGGAAGCGATCTCTTCGTCACGACCAGCATCGGCGTCAGTCTCTCCCCCCAAAACGGGGAGGATCCCCCGACGCTGCTGAAAACGGCGGACATGGCGATGTACCGGGCCAAGGACGACGGCGGAAACAGCTTTCAATACTATGACCCGGCGCTGCAGACGCACAAGAGCGAGTGGCTTTCCCTGGAGACCGCGCTGCGGCAGGCGTTGGAGCGCGGGGAATTTCTCCTGCATTATCAGCCCCAGGTCGATCTCGATTCGGGGCGGATTGTCGGGGTCGAGGCGCTGATCCGTTGGAAACATTCGGAGAGGGGTCTCGTCCCCCCGGTCAAATTTATTCCCCTGGCGGAGGAGACCGGGCTGATCATCCCCATCGGCGAATGGGTGCTTCGGACCGCGTGCGCCCAGGCCGTGGCATGGCGTTCCGGCGGTTTCAAAGAACTTCGGATCGCGGTGAACCTGTCCCCCCGCCAGTTCCGGCAGAAGAATTTGATCGAGACGGTCGGCCGCGTCCTGAAGGAGACCGGGATCGATCCCCGTTGCGTCGAACTGGAGCTGACCGAGAGCATCATGCAGAACGCCGAGGCCTCGGTCAAGGCGCTGCGCCGGTTGAAGGACATGGGCCTGGAGATTTCGATCGACGACTTCGGAATGGGATATTCCTCTTTAAGCTACCTCAAGCGTTTCCCGATCAACACCCTGAAGATCGATCAGGCCTTCATCCGCCATCTCACCGACGATCCCGACGACCCCATGATCGTGACCGCGATCATCACGCTGGCCCACAACCTCCGTCTGAAAGCGATCGCGGAGGGCGTGGAGACGGCCGAGCAGCTCAAACTGTTGCGGCTGCTCCGCTGCGACCGCATTCAAGGCTATTACTTCAGCCATCCGCTGCCGGCGGACGAGATGACCGGCTTGTTGGCGGAAGACCGCCGGTTGTCGTAAATGAATCCGCGACGGGCCCTGGGGATGACGACGCTGATGCTCGCGATCTTGGCGGGCTGCGCCGGGAACCCTCCCCGGACGGATTTTTCAGTTCTTCCAAGGGAGGACGGACGCTCGGTCACGCCGATTCAACGAGGGGTGGTCGAGACCGCCCGCGCGCTGCTGGGCGCTCCGTACCGCTTCGGCGGGACGACGCCGGAGGGATTTGACTGCAGCGGGTTCGTCGGCTACGTTTTTCGGCGGGCCGTGCATCTTGCCCTTCCCCGCGAAACGCAGGACTTGGTCCGCGCGGGAAGACCGGTTCCGGTGAGCGAGCTGGCGCCGGCCGATCTGGTCTACTTCAAGATCGAACACCAGAAGCCGCTGCACGTGGGGATTTATATCGGCGGGGGGAAATTCATCCATGCCCCGAGCGCCCGGGGACGGGTCAATGTCCAGACCCTCGACCGGGATTACTGGCGGGACCGTTACCTCGGCGCGCGCCGGCTGTTCTGAACACGAAAAACAGCCGGCTTCCGACCTAAAATCCGAGAAAGCGTTTCAGCGCCACGGCGCTGTTGTGCGCTTCATCGCGCGCCGCGTAAACAAACGTCACATCCCCTTCGCCGACTTTCCGCCGGAGCCGCTCGATCGCTTCCTTTTTCTTCTTCAGTTCGGCTTCGTAGCGTTTGCGGAAATCGTCCCACTTGGCCGGATCATGGCCGAACCATTTTCTCAACCCATCGCTCGGCGCGATTTCTTTGGGCCACAGATCGATCCGGGCCTTCTCCTTCGTCAGCCCCCGCGGCCAGAGCCGTTCGACCAGGATCCGGACCCCGTCTTCTTTGGAGGGTTTTTCATAGACCCGTTTGAGCCGTACATGGCGGCGCGCCTTCTTCATCTTCGATTCCACACCCGAATTTCTTTTGACACGGGCCCTCCGTTCTGTTATCTTGCCCATGCGGGTCACCACCATCCTATCCTTCATTTCCAACGGACACCGGAGGTCTACGCGTGCGGGTTCATCGACGAAATATTCGGCCCCGGGTTTTCATGTTGATCGCCGTTCTCCCCTTCCTCATCGTTGCGGCCGCTTCCTCCGTCCTGACGGCGGTGGAGGCCGCAAAGGTCGAGATCGTGATCCGAAACTATACCTTCGAATTCCAAGGCGGGGCCCTCCGGCCGAACGAGCCGGGAGTCATCATTCTGAAAAACCAGGATAAGGTCCAGCACGGATTCACCTCGCCGTTTCTTGCGGAACAGGACGTCCAGGTCGAAGCCGCCGCCGGGACGACATACGGGAAAGGGATCCGGGGCGTCTACATCAATCCGGGCGAGACTCTCAAGATCCGGTTCACGCCCAACCGCCCGGGCAGCTTTCAATTTCGGTGCGATCTTCATCCGAACATGAAGGGCGAGCTGCTCTTCCTGTCCGTGCAGGGGGTTAAGGACTGACCCTCCGATTGACCTTCCCTATTTCAAGCGGTCCTTGATTTTGTCCAGCCCGGCCAGGGCGCAGGCCTCGTCCTTTTCGCCGCCGGGCGCGCCGCCCACGCCGATGCCGCCGACGACTTCGTCCCCCGCCTTCACGGGAAGCCCGCCCGCCAGAATCAAGATCCTTTCGTTCATATTCCGCAACCCTTCGTTGGCCGGATTGCCCGCGATGATCTTGACCAGGTCTCCGGTCGGACGGCCGAGGCTCGCGGCCGTGTAGGCCTTGCGGCTGCTGCTGTCCAGCGTATGAGGCCCGGCGCCGTCGCTCCGGAGGAGGATCCGCACCACCCCGTCGCGGTCGACGACGGCGGCGCTGACGTAATAGCCCTGTTTTTCGCAGGCGGCCAGCGCGGCCCCGGCCGCCTCGGTCGCGAGCGAGAGCGGCAGGACCTTTTCGGTCGGCAGGTCCTCTGCCGACGCCGGCCCCGCGAAAAGTTCCAGGCCCAGTAAAAGGGTCGTCAAGACGACGAAACGATCATCGCGCATACACCCTCCTTGGTTATATAATCGTTGCAAAGATGGAGAGGCGTCAGCATGCCGCGCCTCTACGAAATTTCGGCCAGGTATTCCGTTTTCTGTCGCTCGGCTTCGTCTTTGGGCCAGTCCAGCTCGGAGGCCATGAGCGCGATCGCATTCTCCAAGAGGCGCTTGTCCGCGCGCAAGGGTCCGAGTGCGATCGTGGTCCGCCGGCGCAAAACGTCCGCGAGCATGACGGCCGATTCCTGCCGGACGGCGTAAACCACCTCGGCCTTCAGATGCGGGAGCGAGGGATGAAGCCGTTCCCCGAGCGCGCGATTCTCGCGGAGAAGGTCCAGCACGTGGGCGTGCCGGGTGCCGTGGGTCATGACGAGATGCCTGACCTGGTCCGGCTCCAGCGAATGGCGGCGGGCCAGCTCCGGTGTTCGCTCGTTGATATACGTCTCGAGATCTCCCGTGTCGCCTCCCCAGAGCGGACGCGAGCGCGTCGCGCAGGGCCCGACCGGGAACTCGGGTAGGCGCTTCCGGATCTTATCCACCACCGTTTCGGCGATCTTGCGATAGGTCGTGAATTTCCCGCCGGTGATCGAGATCAGGCCCGACGGGCTTTCATCGATCTTCTCCTCGCGCGACACTTCGGACGCCTTGGCCTCTCCCGACTGAATCAGCGGGCGCACCCCCGCGAAGGTGGCGATCACCTCCCCGGGTCCGATGTTCCGTTTCGGGAAAAACCGCCGGGCCTCGTTGAGCAGGTAGTCGAAGTCGTCGGGGGGACAATGCACGTCGCCGGGGTCGCCGTTGAAATCGATGTCCGTGGTTCCGACCAGGCTCATCCCCTCCCAGGGAATCACGAACAGCACGCGGTTGTCCTTCGCGCTCCGGATCACCAGCGCATGGCCGCGCGTGAGGGAGGGCACGATCAGATGCGAGCCGCGGGTCTTCCGGAGTTTCGGGTGGGCCTCCGGCGCTTCCATCCGGCCGACCTCGTCCACCCAGGGCCCGGCCGCGTTCACCACAACCGATCCCATGACGGTTTCCTCCCGGCGGCTCAGCCGGTCCCGGACGCGGACGCCGGCGACGCGGTCGTTTCCGTCCTTCACCAGTCCGGTGACCGCCGTGTAGTTCCGGACGGCGGCGCCCCGCTCCCGCGCCTCCAGGATATTGGCCAGGCAGAGGCGCGCGTCGTCCATCTGGCCGTCGTAAAACAGGGCCGCCCCGATCAGCCCGTCCGGAAGAAGATCCGGCTCAAGTCGCAGCGTCTCTTCGCGGCCGAGCATCCGGTGGCGACGGATATTGCGGGACAGCGAGAGCAGATCGTACAGCCACATCCCGGCGTCCAGAAAAAAAATTCCCCAGCGGGCCCCGCGATAGACCGGAAAAAGAAAAGGGAGCGGGCGGACGAGGTGGGGCGCGATCCGGAGCAGCGTCTGGCGTTCCTGGCTGGCCTCGAAGACCAGGGGCAGATGGCCCTGCTCCAGGTAACGGACCCCGCCGTGGATCAGTTTGGAGGACCGGCTGCTGGTGCCGAAGCCGTAATCAGCCTGCTCGAAGAGCGCGACGCGGAAGCCCCGAAGCGCGGCGTCGCGGGCGATCCCGGCGCCGTTGATCCCGCCGCCGATGAGGATCACGTCAAAGGGGCCGGAGGCCCAATCTTTAAGAGAGGGCCGGCGGGAGGGCATCGGCGATCCGGATGGTTGCACCGGTCATGGATGAGGATGGGCCTTCAAAAAGTCCAGCATCGTCGGTTCCCAATCGTTGTTCGTATCATAGAGACCGGGCCATGTGAGATGCTCCCGTGTCCCGAAGGCCACGGTGCAACCGGAGGCAGGCTGGAGATCCGTACAGGCAGCGACCGGTTGGGCTTGAGGATCGAGGCGCTGAAATTGAACATTGGAATTGCCCACAAACGCCGGGTCCTTAATCTGGGTGAACCATTCCTCCGCGCTGAAGCCCGGTTCAAGGTTGAAGGCCGTCTGCTGTGCGGTGCTGCAGGCCGTATAGGAGTCGCAGGCGCGGTTGACCAGATAGATAGGAACCTCTGATTTCGGGTACGGATCCAGCTCGCACGAAGGGGACTGGTTCCAGTCGATGTTGGCAAACGGATTGGCGAAGGCATAGACGGCCGCGGCGGCGACATGATTCCCGCCCGGCGTCGGGGTATCGTGTCGCGCGATGGCATAAAACTGCGCGAACTCGGCTCCGTTGGACCAGCCCATCGTATAAATCTGTTGGGGATCGGCCCCTTGCGCCACCAACGTATCGATCAGGTGATCCACATGCGCGACATCCGGATTGCTGGACGGCGAGTTCATGTCCCGGTAATAATTGTCGTGATAACTTCCGGAGGGGCGGATCGACGGCCAAAGGAGATTGCGTCCCTGGACCGAGGCTAGAATGAAGCCCGGACGGGCGGCATCGCCGGACAGGTCATAGCCGCCACCAAGTAGGGGGTTGGTATCGGCCTTGACACGAAGTCCGGTTTGGTCGTATACGCTGCTCGCGTTCCCGCCGCCCCCATGAAAAAAGATCACCAGCGGCCGCTTTGATGTCGACGAATTCGTTCCGTTCGGTATAAACAGGCAGGTATAGTGCGTCACGCCGTCGGCGTCCTGCCAGGCCATCGGAGGGCCGTCGTTCAAAATCCCATTGCCCGTCGCGCACGTCGGAACCTCGCTCGTCGTGGTCAGAGTCACGCCGGTCTTGAACGTGCCGTTGACGATCTGGAACCCGTTGGTGCAGGGCGAGGCCGCGCTGCAGACCGACAAGGGTTGGGTGAGGCCGGTCTTGCTGTTGCAAGCCAGCGCGGCGGGCGCGGGGGGCGGCGATGAAGACGAGGAGGACGCCTTCGATGCCCCGCACGCCCCGACGGCCAGGCTCACCATGACGAGAATGCATCCTTCGATGAATCGATTCCGACTCCACATGTTTTGTTCTCCTGTTCTCCCGCCAATACAAATACCGGTCCGACCGTTGCTTTCCCGACCCCGCGCCAGGTCTTACGGAGGCTTAGGACCTTCGGCCACCTGAACCAGATCGTCCGGGCGAAGCCACCGGGCAAAGGCCGCCTCGACCTGCTCGGTGGTGAGCTCAAGGTAACGGCGCCCGGCCTGCGTCGGCTCGTCCAGCGGCAGGTCTTGAGTCGACCGCGAGAGCAGCCCTCCGGCGATGGCGTCCGTGCTGGATTCGGACAAGGGGATTTCCCGGAGGAGCAGGGCCTTGGCCCGCTGCAGCTCGTCCGGAGTCACCGGCGCCGTCTGCATGTCTTTCAAATCGCGCACCACGATGGCGCGCGCCTTCGAGACATTGGGCGGGTCGCACGCGTAGCTCACCGTATAAAAAGCGCGCGTCTTGCCGACCTTGAAGGAAGAGGACACGAAATAAACCAGTCCCCCCTTCTCGCGCAGGTCTCGGTAAAGGCGGGTCGCGTAGAAGGCGCCGCCCAGCACATGGTTGCCCAGCTCCAGCGCGTAATAGTCCGGGTTGGACCGGACCAGTCCGAGCGTTTCCGACAGCGTGACCTCGTCCTGGACCTTGCTGGCGTCCGGCACGCTGGCGACGGCCGGTTTGTTGAGCGGCACCGGCGGCGGCTCTGTCTCGGGCTTGGGCCCCGCGGCCGCCCAGCGTCCGAAATATTTCTCGACCACCGATCGGGCCTCTTCGGGCGTCACCTTCCCGATGACCACGATGCTGGTCAGGTCGGGCCGGTACGTGGCGCGATAGTAGTCGTCCACGTCCTTGAGCGTCAGCGAAAAAAGGGTGTCGGGGTTGGCCTCGCGCAACACGGGATCGTTTTTGGGGAAGAGGGCGGTGTGCAGGGCCCGGCTCGCGAGATAGTCGGGACTTTGAAGTTCACCCGCCACGGCCGCGGCCTGTTGTCGCTGGACGATTTTAAACGCCGCTTCGGGCAGGGCCGGGTGCAGTTCGTTGTCGGCCAGGAGCCTCATCCCGCGATCGAACTGGTTGGCCAGCACCTGAAGGGAAAAATCTTCCCCCGCGGATTCACTTGCGCCAATGTCGTCCAGCGCGGTTTGGAAGGCCACGCGGTCCAGCGCGGTCGTCCCGAACGAAAAAAGCCGGTCCAGCACGTCGTCTAAGCCCTCCCGGCCTTGGGGCGTTTCCATGTCCGGGTTGTTTTTGACGTGACCGTAAACCGCCACCGTGTCGGTGATCGTTTCGGTCTGGACGATGAGCTTGAGTCCGTTGGGAAGCGTCGTCACGACGGGATGCACCGTGGACGAGGGAAGGGTAACCCGCTCGACGGCCTTCTCCGCCCAGTCCGGGAGTTCCACGGGCTGGAGCCTGTTCGACGCGAAGGACTCCTTGCCCCCGAAGGCGCTGGACGAGACCGGTTGACCCGAGGATTGCGGCGTGAGGACGGCGGTGACGGCGCGGTCCGGGTCCAGATATTCCCGGGCGACGCGGTCGACGTCCGCTGCCGAAACGTTCTCGATGGCCCGGACGTCGTCCGCAGGAGAGGTCCGGCCTTCGACGGCCAGCGCCTGGGACCAGGCCATGGCCAACCCGGACACGGAGTTTTTCTGGAACTCCGCTTCCGCCCGTTCATGCCGTTTGGCCGCCTCCACCAGATCGGCCGGGATCCCGTTCTTCACATCGTCGGCCAGGATTTTCTTGGTCTCTTCGATCAGGGCCGCTCCGTCGCCCCCCTTTGGAAACGCGGTCTCCGCGTAGGCCAGGCTGGCCTCGCGAAAGACGTCCAGGGAAAAATTCGCGGAGAGCGATTTTCCCGCCGGAACCAAGGCATAGAAGCTGCCCCGCTGGCTGCTCAAAACGTCCGCCAGCACCTGCGCCGCCGCGTAGTCGGGGCTGTCCGATCCCGGGAATCGGAGGGACAGGACGGCCACGCCGTACGGCAGGTCCGTATCGAGGTTCAGCGTCTCCGCCTGAACGGGCTCGAGACGGACGACCGGACGCTCCGGAAGATTCTTGGCCGGGATGTCGTCAAACTGGCTCTCGACCTCGGCCAGCGCCTGCCGGGGCGACACATCCCCCACGATCACCAGGACGGCGTTGTTGGGAACGTACCAGGTGTCGTGGAATCCTTTGAGCATCGCCCCCGTGGTTTTGTCGAACGAGGGGCGGCTGCCCAGCGCGTCGTGGGCGTACGGCGTGCCCTTGAACATGGATCCGAGGAGCCTCGTGTAGAAAACATATTCCGGATTGGAGAGATCTTGGGCCACCTCCTGTTCAATGGCGCCGCGCTCCTGCTGCCAGAGCGCTTCCGTGTCCAG
Organism: Nitrospiria bacterium; assembly: GCA_035517655.1. Classification (NCBI taxonomy): domain Bacteria; kingdom Pseudomonadati; phylum Nitrospirota; class Nitrospiria; species Nitrospiria bacterium. The sequence continues at coordinate 111,224 of DATIYJ010000008.1, forward strand.
GACGTCCCGCATGCGGCCGGCCTCGATGTGCAACGCCACGTCCAGATCGGCCGCGGGGACGGTGAAAAAGTACTGGGTGACCCTCTGTTGCGTGTCGGCGTCGAACATGCCGCCCATCGCCGCGGAGATGTCGGCCAGTTGATCGGCCGAAAGATCCGGGCTGCCGCGGAACATCATATGTTCCTGGGCGTGCGCGGTTCCGGGAAACCCTTCCGGAGCCTCGTTGGAGCCGACCAGATAATTGACAACCGTGGTGACCACGGGGGACAGCGTGTTCCGGACGATCACGACGCGCAGGCCGTTTTTCAGGGTCGCGCGCAGCACGTCGGCCCGCTCGTCCGTTTCCGGACGGGTGGCTTTGGGTGCGGCCGCGCAACCCAGCAGGAGCACCAGTCCCAGGGCGGTCCCCAACGCCGCGCAACCGGTCCGACGCCGCAACCCGCCCGCGGCGGGTCTTTCATCCGGGAAGATTTTGCCGTTCCGGGATAAGAAGCTTTCATTCCTAATCATGTTTTTCCCCGATCTGTGAAGGCGATGTTGGGCGACGGCGGAGCCGCCGTTCCGAGGGATCCGCACAAGGGGTCCGTTGAATTAGATTATATTATTTTTACGGGAAGGGATGCAATATCGTTCCGATCCATCGGCAGACCGAACCGCATGCGACGCCTATCCGGCGTGTCGCTGAACCAAGACCTCGCGCATTTGGTTCTTCAGAAAACAGGAGTTGACGGTGTCAAACCCGGGGAACAGCTCCTGGATTTCGCGGTTCTCGTAAACCCGTCGGGAGATGGGAGGGATCCCGAGGGGCGCATATTCGATCCGGTCGGCATGAAGGATCCGGTACCGGACAGGGGGCGGGGGGGAGCTGCGGTTGAAGTTAAAGAAGGCCAGCAGAAGCCCCTTGGGTTTCAGGGTTCGGGAGATCCCGGCGACGAGATCCTGCGCCTGGACGGGAGCAAGGTAGTCGAAGATGTCCCAGCACAGCACGGCATCAAACAAGGCCGGGGCGTAGTCCAGGGGTTCCAGGAGCGGCGGAGAGGATTTCTTTTTTTCGCTTCTTGACGCGGTCGAAGGAGGCGGCGCCGGTTTTAAGGACGAGATGTGGTCGTCCACGTAAATTTTAAAACCCCTCTGGACCAGCCACTCGATGTTCGGACCGCTCAAGCGCCCCAGATCCAGGACATGGGGTTTCGGAAGTCCCGAAACCATCTGGAGCAGCCGCTTGAGATTATTGGTGGCGTAGGTCTGTGGAGAGGCGCTTTCCCCCGAACGGCCCGGCGCGTCCCTCGCGGTCCCGGCGCGCGAGGTGGAAAGTTGTAGTCCGGGGATCAGCATGGATCATCCTTACGGTTTCACCGCCAGCAGCTCGGGCCTTGAAGCCGGCCTGTCGTCGCGATGCGGTTTGTCCTTCGCCGGGCCGGCTTTTCTTTCCATCTCGACGCTGCCCTTGAAGAAGGCCCCGTCCGCGATCACCAGGCGGGGCGCGGTGATATTCCCGCGGAGCTTTCCGGTCTCCCGGATCTCGACCGTTTCTTCCGCGGTGACGTTGCCCTGGACTTCCCCGATGATCGTGACCTTCTTGGCGTTGATGTCCGCCTTGATGTTTCCGTTGGGGCCGATGGTGAGACTGTTTTCCTTGAGCTGGATGTTTCCCTCGACGGTGCCGTCGATGGTCAGGTCTTCATTGCCGGTCAGCTCGCCCTTGATCTGGATGGATTGACCGATGATCGCGACTTGTCCCATTTTCTCCCTCCTTGATTCGGGGTTGTGTTTGACCGGTGGGTTCCCTTCCAAAGGATTCCTCGGTTGCGGCAGGATCTTATCCTCCGACTCGTAGTTCCAGTTCCACATAGATTCCTCCTTTCTTCTTTCTTTTCTGGCTTGTATTGTCCGCCGGACCCGCCCGGGTCGAACGCCCCGGAGAGTAAGGATGGATGACGCCGGCCATCGGGCCGTCGAGCCTCCAAGCCGATCCGGATCAGATAGACCATACTTAATCAAAACGAGGGCCGATGTCAAGTTTTTATGTCCGCGCCGGCCGAGCGGGCGTATTTCAAAATCGTTCAATTAAGGCTTCCATTGGAACGGCGCGGTCATTATAATAGACAGCATGAAGAAAAAATGGCCCCCGCCCGGACGGGCGTTTGTCGCGGCGGCGGGATTCACCCTTGGGGAAGACACAAAAGATAAAAGGAGCGCGAGATGGCGGATTACTACCAGTCGAAAGATCTGAGCCGCTTTGCCGAGGTCGGAAAGTTTGCGGGCGACCTGATGAAAAAGTTCTTCGATTATTATAACGAGGCGACCGGCAAGGACGGCGCGTTGACCAAGCGGGAAAAGGCGCTGATCGCGCTCGCCGTGGCCCATGTCAAGCAATGCCCCTACTGCATCGACGCCTATACCACCCAGTGTTTGGAGACCGGCTCGAACCCGGAAGAGATGACCGAGGCGGTCCATGTCGCGGCCGCGATGGAAGCGGGCATGACGCTCGTTCATGCCGTTCAAATGCACAACGGCCTCGAGCGCCAGGGAGGATAGCCCGGATGCAGGACGAAATCCGCTATCCCTTTGCGGCCGTGCTCGACCGCCACGGGTTGAAGCTGGCCCCCCTTTCCGTCGAGACGCTCCAGGTCAATGTGGGGAAACTCTGCAATCAGGCCTGCCAGCACTGTCACGTCGACGCCTCCCCTTATCGCACCGAGGAAATGGACCGCAGGACGGTCGACCAATGCCTGAACATCCTGAGGGACCATGGCGTCATCCGGAACCTCGACATCACCGGCGGCGCCCCCGAGCTCAACCCCCACTTCGATTATTTTGTGACGGAGGCGAGAACGATCGGCAAGCACGTCATGGTCCGCCACAACCTGACCGTGACCTTCGACGGCCACCCGGGGACGAAGGCGTCGAAAGAGCACCTGCCGGAGTTTTTTGCGCGGAATCAAGTCGAAGTGATCTCTTCGCTGCCGTACTACCAGGAGTATTTCACGGACAAACAACGGGGAAAGGGGGTTTTCCGAAAAAGCATCGAGGGCCTGAAGCGGCTCAACGCGCAGGGGTATGGAAAAGAAGGCGGCCCGCTGGTCTTGAACCTGGTGTACAACCCCGTGGGCGCTTTTCTCCCCGCGGCGCAGGCCGGCCTGGAGGCGGATTTCAAGCGCCGGCTGCATCAGGAGTTCGGAATTGTGTTCAACCGGCTCTACACGATCACGAACATGCCCATCCACCGGTTTAAAAAACAGCTGGAGCATCTGGGCACGTACGAAGCGTACATGACGAAGCTTTTGAACGCGTTCAACCCGTCCGCCGCCGAGGGGGTCATGTGCCGCTCGCTTCTCAGCGTGGGCTACGACGGACAACTTTATGATTGCGACTTTAACCAGATGGCGGAGATGCCGGTCCGGGCCGGCGAGCCGATGACGGTCTTCAATTTCGATTTCGACAAACTCATGAACCGCCGGATCCTTTTCGCCTCCCACTGCTTCGGATGCACCGCCGGCGCGGGCAGCAGCTGCGGGGGCGCCGTCGCCTGATGGAAACGATCTGATCCTGCTGCACCGGCGGGTCCTGTCCTTCGGCAGCCACATCCGTCCTCACTCCGAGCTCTCAGAGGGTTTTCCGGTGAACCGCACGAAAAACCCCTTGGCCTTTCCGTTGCGGGCGGACAGGGCGCCCCGCCTCCGGCCGCCCGCCGGAGTCCGCTCTCAAAGGATCGTCTGTATCAGACGTCCGTCAGGTTCCGGGCGAGAATTGATGTTCGGAGGGAACCGGGTTCGGCAATTCCGCGGCGCTCCCGTACGCGACGACGATTTCCTCGTGATCCGAAAGCCCGATGAGTCTCGGATCGCCCGCCACGGGGCCGCCGTTGATGAAAACCTTGATCGCGTTTTGGGCGTCCTCGCAATAGCCCCCGATGCATTTCGCGGTGAATCGGACCCCCCAGATGTCGAAAAATTGTCCGAGGGTGTAGTCCTGAACGGTGGGCGCTTCGATATGGATCTCGCCCGATTCGTCGTGCGTGTGGATGGGCGAGATGTACCGTTCGACCACGTTCACGCCGATCATGGCCGGAACCGGCACGGGTTTCCCGTGAATGAAGATGTCGATATGCTGGTGCACGTGCATCGCCGTGCCCTCCTCGAGCAGCGCGGGCAGGCCGATCATCTTCAAGCGGTCGCGAAGGTAATTGAGCTCCGATTTCCAGGGCGCGTCGCCCGACTGAATGCCGGGAAGCGTTTCGGGATTCACATGAAGGTCCGCCTTGGTGACCGTCTTCATCGTTTCCGGACGATTCATATAGAGGAAGACGCCGGCGAGCACGACCAACGCGGCGACCACGATCGCGACGGTCCGGTTCGAAGCGCGGCTTCCGGAGGTTTTCCGTTTGGGTTTGTCCTTGGTTTTTCGGCTCATGTCGTCGTCATCCCCCGCTTCATTGAATGGGTATCGGGACCGAAGCCCCGGCCGTTCAGAATGCCGATGAGATCATAACATAATTATTGCGGAGAATCCTATACTGTTTCTCACATGGGTTTAAAAAATCCATCGAGCAGTTCGCGGGCCTTCTCGTCATCCTCGTCCGCGACGACGATCTCTCTCGCGAACGCGCCCACGGCCGGGCCGGGGTACAGGCTTGAGAACTGCTCGTTGAGGATCGAAAACGGGATCCCGGCCTCCGCCAGAATTTCCTTGGCCAGGGCCCATTGAACTTCGTTGAGAACCAATTTAATGCGCTTCATGGCGATCCATCCCTATGACGGGCCCGCGACGATGAATCAGGGCCATGAAACAAGCTCCCCGCCGGTCATCGTGTGTCCGCCGGAACAACGGCACGATCATAGCAACTCCCGCGGGCCAAAGCAACGCGCGGAAGGATTTCGGCGTTCAAGGCCGATCCCTCGGAATTTGACATCCGGGAGGGGTCTGACTATGATGGGTCGACGCCCGAAGGACGTCGGCGGACGCGATCCCCGCATCCTACTCCATTGAACCCAAGGAAGGAACTCACGTGGCGACGTATCAGTTTATTTACACGATGAACAAGGTGACGAAGGTTGTTCCCCCCAAGCGGAAAATCCTCGAAGACATTTCGCTCTCGTTCTATCCCGGAGCGAAGATCGGGGTGCTGGGGCTCAACGGGTCCGGCAAATCGAGCCTGCTCCGGATCATGGCCGGGGCCGACCCCGATTTCTTGGGGGAGGCGAAACCGGCCAAGGGGGTGAAGATCGGCTATCTGCCGCAGGAGCCGCGGCTCGACGCCGCCAAGGACGTGCGGGGCAACGTCGAGGAAGGGGTCGCCGGCACGAAGGCGCTGCTCGACGAATTCAACGCGGTCAGCGCACGGTTCTCCGAGCCGATGTCGGACGACGCGATGGCGGCCTTGCTCGAGAAACAGGGCCGGCTTCAGGAACGGATCGATGCGGTCAACGCCTGGGAGCTCGACCGGCAGCTGGAGATCGCCGCCGACGCCCTCCGGATCCCGCCCTGGGACGCCGACGTGACGAAACTCTCCGGGGGGGAACGGCGCCGGGTGGCGCTTTGCCGCCTGCTGTTGTCGGCCCCGGACATGCTTCTATTGGACGAGCCGACCAACCATCTCGACACCGAGTCGGTCGCCTGGCTCGAGCGCTTCCTCAAGGAATTTCCGGGGACTGTTGTCGCCGTCACGCACGACCGGTATTTTCTCGACAACGTCGCCGGCTGGATCCTGGAGCTGGACCGCGGGCGGGGCATTCCCTGGGAGGGCAACTATTCCTCCTGGCTCGACCAGAAGACGCAGCGTCTCGCGCTGGAGGAGAAGCAGGAGACGGCCAAGCGCCGGGCGCTGGAGCACGAGCTGGAATGGGTGCGCACCGCGCCGAAGGGGAGGCACGCCAAGAGCAAGGCGCGACTGAGCGCCTATGAAGCCCTGGCGTCGGAGGAGACGCAAAAAAGAAACGAGACGAAGGACATCGTCATCCCGCCGGGGCCGCGCCTCGGGGACCTCGTCCTCGAGGCGGCCGATCTCAGAAAGGGCTTCGGCGACCGCCTCCTGATCGACGGCCTCAGCTTCAGCCTTCCGAAGGGCGGGATCGTCGGGATCATCGGGCCGAACGGCGCCGGGAAGACGACGCTCTTCAATCTGATCGCCGGGATCGAGAAGCCCGACGGCGGAACGCTTCGGATCGGCGACACGGTGAAGATCGCCTACGTGAACCAGTCGCGCGACACGCTCGACGACAAAAAGAACGTTTGGGAGGAGATTTCCGGCGGGGCCGACGTGATCCATGTCGGAAAGCGGGAGATCCCCTCGCGGGCCTACGTCGGCGGGTTCAATTTCAAGAACACCGATCAGCAGAAGCGGATCAAGGACCTCTCCGGCGGGGAGCGGAACCGGGTCCACCTGGCGAAGGTCCTCAAAAGCGGCGGCAATGTCCTGCTGCTGGATGAGCCGAGCAACGATCTCGACATCGAGACGCTCCGCGCGCTGGAGGAGGCCCTGCTCGATTTCGCCGGCTGCGCGCTGATCATCAGCCACGACCGCTGGTTCCTCGACCGGATCTCAACCCACATACTGGCCTTCGAAGGGGAGAGCCGCGTCGTCTGGTTCGAGGGGAATTACCAGGACTACGAGGCCGACAAACACAAGCGCCTCGGAACGGACGCCGACCAGCCGCACCGGATCAAATACAAGAAGCTGACCCGCTAAACCCGGCGGCCGATGCGGTGGTCATGGCGCACCGCCGTGCGATCTTTTTGCCGGCGTCGGACTGTAGCGAGCGTCCGACCGCCGGTGTGTTTAACGTGGAACGCGTTCGGCGGGGAGCCGCCGGCGGAGGCCGGCCGGAATTCGATCCAGGATGAATAGTTCGATCGCGGGCCGATTTTTCTGGTACTGGATCCTGCGGGCATCGATCCCAGCCGTAATACGGACTCTTTTTCTTCTCATCCTAACCCTTACCGCGCTCCCGAACGGTCCGGCGCTCGGGGGCGAGACGGGTTCCGTCGAAACGAACGAGGCGGTCATCCGTTACGATGAGCCCCTCGGCGGCGTGGCGAAGGAGACGGCGGCGGCATACCCCCGGGTCCTTCGGAATCTTGAGAGCCGGCTGGGATGGCGCCTGGGCTACCGTCCGGAGATCAGGATCGTCAAGGATCGGGAGGCTTTTGCCCAGATGGGGGCCGGGGCCTACGCGGTCGCCTTCGCCGCGCCCCGGCGCGGCCTGATCGTGATCGACAACAGCCGGGTGCGGACCGATCCCTTCAGCCTCGAGCCGATCCTCACCCATGAGCTGGCCCATCTCATCCTTCACCGCCATATTCCGGAAGAGGCTCTTCCGCGGTGGCTGGACGAGGGGACGGCCCAGTGGGTCAGCGGCGGAACGGCCGAGATCCCGCTGATGGAGGGGACCGGCCCGCGGCTCAAGCAGGCCGTCCTCTCCGGACGCTGGGTTCCCTTCCGTTCCCTGGCCGGGCCCTTCCCGGCGGACGACCCGGCCCTGTCCCTGGCCTACGAGCAGAGCCGGAGCTTCGTGGAGTTCATCGTCCGGCGCTACGGAAGCGCCGGGCTGCTCCGGATCCTGAACGGCTTGCGGGACGGAAAGGGGATCGACGCCGCCGTCGAGGGGGCGCTGCCGGTCTCCTTCGGGGAGCTCGAGGCCGCCTGGCGGGACCGGCTCAAACAGGAGGTGACCTGGATCGTCTACCTGAGCAACCAACTCCCGGTCCTTCTGTTCCTCCTCGCGGCGGTCCTCACCGTTCTGGGCTTCATCCGCTTCCTGATCCGGAAGCGAAACTACAAAGACGAGGACTGGGACGGAGAGGGATGATCCTCCGGCCGAGGAAGGCGAAACGAAAAGCTCAGGCCGCCTCCCAATCCGCCGGCCGTGAGCCATAAAATATAAGAAGCGAACAAAACCGGTCCGGGTTTGTGTGGTATCATGATGAAGGAAGCCGGGCGAGGAGGGAGGCGGTTCATCGATCGGGTGATGAAGAAGCGAACGGCGCGAAGAAAGAAGTCCGTATCCGGTCCGGCCAAGGCCCGCCGGGCGGAATTTCAGAACTCCCTCATTGAGGCGATCCGCGACGCCTCGCCGGATGGGATCCTCGTGGTCGACGAGCGGAATAACGTGGTCTCGATCAATAAGAAGTTTCTCGAAGCTTTGGGGATTCCCAGCTCTCGCGTCCGGTCCGGCCGCGTCGGCGCCGTTGTCGGTACGTCGGATCGGCCCATCCTGGCGATGGCGGTCGAGCGGGTCAAGGATTCGGAGGCCTTCCTCCGGCGGGTCAAGGAGCTCTATGCCGATCCCACACTGGACGACCATTGCGAGATCGAGCTGAAGGACGGCCGGACTCTGGAGCGTCATTCAACCGTTCTGCGCGGCGGAAACGGCCGCTACCTCGGCCGGGTCTGGTTTTTCCGGGACATCACGGAGCGAAAGCGGACGGAGCAATCCCTCAAGGATCTGGCCAGCCGCGATTTCCTCACCGGGGTCTCGAACCGGAGGCATTTCTTCGAGCGGGCGCGGGAGGAGCATGCCCGCTCACGCCGTTACGAAAAGCCCCTTTCCGTCCTGATGCTGGACATCGACCATTTCAAGCGGATCAACGACTGCTACGGCCATGCTCGGGGGGACGAAGTGTTGAAGGCCTTTTGCGAGGCGGGCCGGAGCCAGCTGAGAGAGGTCGATCTGTTGGCGCGCATCGGGGGCGAGGAGTTCGCCGTTCTGCTTCCCGAGACGGACGCGTCGGGCGCGCGAATCGTGGCGGAGCGGCTTCGGCAGTTTGTGGCCGGTCTGAAGGTCGGGACCGAGGGAGCCGAGATCCGCTGGACGATCAGCATCGGCGTGGCGGCCCTCGTCCCGGCCGACGCCACGATCGAGGAATGTCTGAAGAGGGCCGACAAGGCCCTTTATCGCGCCAAGGAAGGGGGCCGGAACCGGGTCGAGGTGTCTTAATCGGCGGAACGATTTTTCATTCCTGCACGATATTCCCGTCCCTCGGCGGGCGCGAAGGAGGGGACAGTAACAAAAGATTCTTCCCAGCGCCACCCAAAGCATCTGCGTTAAAAGATCATCCGGTCGGCCTAAATAGATTCGGGCGAGGGCGTCGGAATCCATCTGCTCATACCGTGCGATCAGGTGCTTGTACTGCAGCGGATTTGACCCCTTCATCGGTCACTCCTAACGGATCACCTCCACGGTCAGCGTGACGGCGGCGTCGATGTCCAATGTTCCGGCTTCGACCGGCGTCGCCGCGGCCTCCTTCGCGACCCCGGCGAAGGCTCGGTTGCGGAAAAAGGGCCTCGGACCCTGTTCGATTTCCTCGACCTCGAGGATGCGCTTGATCTTAACGCCGAGAGCGGATGCGATCGCGTCGGCCTTCGCCCGGGCTTCCCGGGAGGCCTGTTCCAAGGCCTTGAGTTGCACCGCGGCCTCATCCTTGAGGCTGAATTGAAGCCCCTGCATCTCATTGGCGCCGGCCTGGCTTGCCCGATCGATGATTTCGCCGACCCGTTTGATCTGATCCGTCTTGACGAGGATGATGTTGACGGCCCTGTAATGGGTGATGCTCGGGCTCCCGTTCCGCGTCCTCGTATAGACGGGATCAATCGAGTAACCGGCGGTTTTGATGTCCGCGTCGCGTCCGAGAAGCTCGTGAAGGGACTTGAGAACCGCATCGGCCTGCGCGGCGTTGTTTTGCGCGGCGGTCTGCGCGCTCGGATCTTCGGTGGCCACGCCGATCTGAATCTCGGCCCGATCCGGCTCGACCGTCAGCGCCGCAGCGCCGTGCGTGCGGATCACCGGCGGCCTGGACGGATTCATCCCGGCCGCTTCCTCCTGCCCCCGGACCTCGGCGGCCGGGAGGCTGAAAAGCAAAACCGCCGTCATTACGATTAAACAAAACGAAAAACGATTCATCGCGCTTCCTCCATATCTATTCCCCCACTTCCCTCGGCAGGCGCGGAGGAGGGGGCAACCCCAAAAGAGATGATCTTTTAATCGGCGCTCCGGGTCCATGGCAGCGTGCGGTTCGCAAACGAGCCCTCGCCCCGGAGGAGGAGAAAGATATAGGATCCCATACAGAACTTTCCGAAGATCAACGCGCCCAACGCCACGACGAGAAAGCCTTCCAGAATCCAGGCCGCGACCAGCCATTCTAATAGGAGGGAGAGGCCGATCCCGAGCATGAAGGAGGCCGCCATCCCCTGCGCGAAGCGCCTCGGCCCCGGCGCGGGCGTCAGTCGCGGGAGCCCCTTCGGGCCGGCGATGAGGCCGTTGTAGAGGGCATCGATCGGATTCAGCGCGGGGAGGAGCACGTTCCACCAAAGAACGGCCGAGAGAGTCAGGAAGACGGGCCACGCTTGAAAGACCAAACCGGAGACCACGATGATCCCGATCAGCCTCGGCTGAACCATCAGCGCAGTGTACTGGAATTCACAGGCCGAAGCGGTGGCGTTCCTAAAGCCCTGTTGTTGAATAAAGTTCAATTGAGCGGATCGTTCCATACGGGCCTCTTGTTTCCAATCTACTCCTTCTATCGGCTTCTTTTCAATAGCCCCATCCAACGGCAGACACAGAGTGCGAGCACCGTCCAAAACGTGTAGGGGCACGGCGCGCCGTGCCCCTACCATTCACCGATAGTCAAGTTCAAGATTTCTTCGGCATAAAGTATTCCGGCGGGTAGACCGTGATGACGGCCGGAGACGCAGCGTGACTAGTTCGCAATTCGACAGGAGCTTCGATCGCCGGATTGACGAACCGATAGGTCAAGATGCCGGCCAGAAGCGGCAGGACGAACACAATCGCAGCCCGTGCGATCCGATATCCTCGGTTTTTTCCCAGGAGCGTGTCCATGATGGTCTGTTTGAACTCATCCCATGATCGGTTCGTGGAAGAGATGAGAATAAACACGACGACCGTCAGCAGGCCCATATAGATAGAGATCAGGCTGGATGGCAGGGGCGGCCAGACAATGATTTTCAGAATGCCGTAGGCCGTAAACCAAATCAGCGCGGCCTGGGCTATGACCGGAAGCGGCCGGCCGATCTTTTTAAGGAGATGGTGACCGATGATAAACGCAAAAAACGCGACCGCCAGCACCAGTAGAAGCTGGACCGGCATCATTCCGACCAACCAAAAGGATGAGAGATTCATGGCGAACCTCCTGGGCGAGAATTAAGCGGTGACCACCCGCGTTAATTTTTAGAGGTGTTGACTGAGGAAGGAACAATATTATTTTAATCCCGGTAGGGGGGTGATGTCATCATAATTATTTCAGGGGGCAAATCGAATAGGAAGCGAGGAGGAGGAAAAATAAATAAATTATATCAATGAATCACCTGCACTCCAAATGTGCACTTGCTACACTTTACGACGTTGTTAGGTTTATCAATCCCAAACGTGTAACATCTTGGACAAATGTTTGTTATGACCCAAGTATTTAGAGAATCTATGAAACTTGAAAAATCGGCTTTGAGACTTTTCAGAATAGAGTTGAATTGTTTTTTGAATTTTGGATTTGGGATCAGTTCAAAATAATATGCCAAAACTTTTGATAAATTATCCTCCCAGTGTCCGTTGAGCTCATATGAGAGGTTGAATGGGAGGTAAGCATTACCAAGAACTTTTTGTGAAATTCCAACAAACAGATCAAAAATTGCCAAAAGTGTGAATAGATCTTCAAATCCTATCTTAGCTGGTTGAACATTAAATCTTAACACCTTTGTCTTTCTGGTTTTTTCTACGACACTGCCACTGAATCGCTTAGAATCTCCATAGCCATCTAATAATTTCTGCTTGTGTCCCAACATTGTCCAGTCTTGGCTGTAATGTACTTCAACTTTGTAAATGTGGTTGTGTGCGATCGAATCCCTCATTATCATGACTTCCTTTATAATTTCTTCAAATTTTCCTGTCGGAAAAATAGACGCTTTTTTCTTGAAAATTGTACTTAGATCCGATGCTACGTTTTTCCCAATCTTGCGTTTATCCAAATAAGCGATTCTATTTCTATATGCTTCTATTCCCAGTACGGTTAGTATGACGCCTGCAGTTGCATGGGTGTTCTCCCAAATACTTACTTGGAATTGTTTTCTTGTGAAGGGACTCTTACAGTATGGCTCAAACGCTTTTGATAATAAATCTAGTACCACACCATAACTGATGTAATTTGCTCCAACTACTGTAATTATCTTTTCCTTTCTGGCTATGCGGTTTGTCATTTGGCGGTTACACGTCTTATGAATAATTTAGGATTTTCAGATGTGTTTTTATACAAAAACCT
>DATIYJ010000009.1 GCA_035517655.1 Nitrospiria bacterium
TACCGGCTGCATCTTGCGGTTTGCAAGACCGCTGCGGCTTTTGCCCGCGGCAAGCCGGCCCCGGTCAGTGTAATGCCGGAAGTCGTCGCCGATGTTGCGGCGGTGGCTTATGGCCGGATGAATCACCCGGACTACAAGGTGAAGGCGTTGGCCTTTGCCGGAATTGAAGAGGATCGGGCCAAAACCCTCTTTACCAGGCTGGACCGGTTCATGGAAGAGTTCTATGCGTCGCGGCTCTTTAGTTTTATCAAGAGAGCTGGGCTACGGCGCCGGGTGAAGACCTCCGGTGTTGAGCCTGCTGTAGCGGCGTTTGTGAGAAGCTTCCGTACCGGTATCCGGCCAAAAGGCATCGATGATTCGCTGGCCCGGCAGCTGGCCGCGTTGGCGCTCTTCGAGACCTACTACGGTGGGTTCCGGGGCCACAGCGCAAGTTCCGGCCGCCCTCACACCCGGTACCGGCCCCAGATTATGACCTGGGGAGGCTTCGCTGATCTGGATGAATCCAGGCAGGTGTATGAAGCCATTCCGGACCGGCAAGCTCTTCGACAAGTGCTCTTTCCAGCTATCGCGATGATGGCACGGGAAGATCGCTTGCAGCGGGCCGGGGCGCTTCTGGATGCCGCACGCCGGGCATACTTGGCGTGGGCAAAAGCACCGGCCGGTTCAGAAAAGCTAGATGAGCTTCGTGCTTCGATCGGAAAAGTTCTTGGAACGTTTTCCGAAAAGGATGTCTGCCGCATCCCGGTACTGGCTTCGCTCAAGAAGAGCCTCCGGTACCTAGAAAGGCAAACGTCTCATGCTTAACGTTTTTGGTGGCAACTCCCCGTCCGCCACCAGAAGGAGCTGAATTAAAGATCCCAATTTGAAAGGGAGCGGAAAATTGAAAGTTTGGAATCCACGCTCCCTTATACCAAATTTTCATTACCATCCTGAAATTCTCGACGCTCTCATTGGTCCTGCCTCATTTCTAACAGCTCAAGACCATCGGCCTAAAAAACGGTTGGTCTTTTGCTAGGCTAAAGCTATGTCAAAAGTATGTCAGATGAAGGCCCATCAAACCATATGAGACCCTATCAAACCACGCGTCAAGCCTTATTAGATGAATAAATAAAACCCCTTGAAAAACTGTGGAATTTAAAGTCTTTCAAGGGGTTTTTAGTGGTGCCCCCGGGGTGATTTGAACACCCGGCCAACGGTTTAGGAAACCGCTGCTCTATCCAACTGAGCTACGGGGGCGAAAACAACCGCGAGGGCGTAAGGCCGGGCGCCCTCGGAATAATGAAGGACAAATAAAATCCGTACTGGATGATACCCTGATCGACGGATGGAATCAAGAAGGAGGGCGGCGGGAAGGCGGCTTCGCGGCGGAAATTAACCGCGCTTTTAACGGATCTTGATCTCGGCGCAATCTGAGCGGCGTAGGGTGGGATCGCATTCGGGAAAATTTCTTTGGAATGGATTGAACGGTTCTCGGAAGAAAGGAGGGGGCGGCGATGAACTGTCCGAAATGCGGCGGGCGGATGAATTTCGAGGAGTTCTTTAGTTCGGCAACCGAAGGAACGTCATGGGCCTACGAAGGGTGGAGGTGCATCTATTGCGGCGAAATCATCGATCCCCTCATCCTCCTGAACCGCAAAGGGACCGTAAACCGCAAGACCGTCTCCATGGGGAAAGAGAGGAGCGGCTGAGTCCGTCCGCTTCAACGTCGTCCGTGCGGTCTACCGATTGAACGGATCGGAGCTGGAAACAGGATGGACGGGCTTCGGCATTTGGCTCTCCCGGAATTCCCGAACCATGTCCTTGACCGCCACGAGCACGGCCTTTTTGTACCGATGAAACAACTGCAGTTCGATCTTTTGCAGCACATCGGGCAGATCGCCCGGGAGGGACATGCCGACCATCATCGGCTTGAGCAATTTCAAAATCATCGGCGAGTCGGGGAGGATCTCGACATCCGAGACTTTCCCGGTCGACGGATCCACCGCGGCGATCACCTGGAACACCTCGGCGTCCGTAAACTCCTTCGGCAGCCGGGCCATGCCTCCGAAAATCAGTTTTTTCTCTTGGGTCGGCATGGGTTTCATCATACGCTTTTCCGGAGAGGGAATCAAGAAGGCCGGCCCCGTCATTGAATCTCCCCCTTGTAAATTTTCATGATCGTCAGGAGGAATTTGAGCGCGGCCGGCTTGGGGCGCTGGAACGAGTTGCGGCCGATGATCGATCCGAAGCCGCCGCCGTCGCGGATCGCGCGGGCCTCGTTGAACACCCGCTCGTCGTCCTCCTTCGCGCCGCCGGAGAAGATGACGATGCGGCGCCCCTCGAAGGCGCTTTGAACGACGTGCCGCACGCGGTCGGCCGGCGTTTTGATCGGAATGCCCCGGGCCTCGTACACTTTTTTAGCGGCCGCCTGCTCGAGGTGGTCCGTGGGCAGCTTGACCTTGATGATGTTCGCCCCCAGCTGCGCCGCGATCTGGGCGGCATAGGCCACCACGTCGATCGCCGTCTCGCCTTCCTTCGAGAGGCCCGATCCCCGCGGATAGGACCAGACCACGACGGCCAGCCCGTTCGCCTTGGCCTCTTCGGCGATCCCCCGGAGCTGCTCGTACATGGTCTGACATTGGGACGATCCGGGATAGATCGTGAACCCGACCGCGCTGCATCCCAGCCGGAGGGCGTCCCGGACCGAGGCCGTCTGCGAGGGAAGCGGGTCCTTCTCATCGTAAAGGGTGTCGTGATTGTTGACCTTCAGGATCAGCGGGATCTCGCCCGCGAAGCGCGCCGCGCCGGCCTCGATGAAGCCGAGGGGCGCCGCGTAGGCGTTGCAGCCGGCGTCGATCGCGAGCTCGAAATGATACGACGGGTCGTAGGCCGGCGGATTGGGCGCGAAGCTCCGGGCCGGGCCGTGCTCGAAACCCTGGTCCACCGGGAGGATCACCAGTTTGCCGGTGCCGCCCAGCGTCCCGTGGCGAAGAATGCGCCCCAGGTTGGCCCGGACGCCCGGGTTTTCACTGTCGTACCAGCTCAGAATCTCACGTATGCTGTCTTTCATAACGCCTCCGCTCTTGCCGGTTTTAAGGACCTCCCGGATCCCATCGTTTATAACAAACTCCCGAAGAACTGTCAATCCGACCGGGGCCGAAGGGCTTCCTTGACACCGGCATCGGATTCGGGTTAGGTTAGACGTTGTCGGCCCTCCGAGCGATGTTCCGATCCCGAAGGAGACCTTGAACGTTTGAAACGCGCCCGCCGAAAACCGAGTCCCCGCTCCCTCCGGAAAACCTCCGGCGGTCCGGCCGAAAACCGCCGCGCCGAGCTTTTGGCCCTGGCCAAATCGTTCGGGATCACGGGCCGCCACCGGATGACCAAGCCGCAATTGATCCTTGCGCTCCGATCCCATCAGAAAAAATCCAGAATCGCCAAAGCGGTTCCGAGGCGGGCCGAGGCGGCGCGCCCGCAGGCCGGACGGGCCGGGGCCGCCCGGACATCGGCCGCCGTTCATCCGACAAAAAACTACGACGACCTGCCGTGGTCCTACGGCGAGACCGAGCTTGGGTTGATGCCGGTCGACCCCTTCCGGATCTACGCCTATTGGGATTTCTCTCCGGAAGATTGGAATGCCGTCTGCGCCCGCGGACGTCCGGTCGTTCTCCGGGTCTACGACGTCACGATGATCCGCTTCGACGGGGCCAACGCCCATTCCCATTTCGACGTCCCCGTCCGGCTCGAAACGCAACGCTGGTATATCCCCCTCTGGAGCGCCGAAAAGTCTCTTTGCGCCGAGCTCGGATGGCTTCTTCCGGACGGATCGTTCCAACGCATCATTCGCTCCAACGTGGTCCAGACCCCGCGCGCCGGCGTCTCGATCTTCGGGGACGCCCGTTGGGTCGAGATCCGCTGGACCCGCCGCCGGCCGGGACGCTTCGTCCGGCGGCAGCGGCCCGGAACGGGTTTGCCGCCCGGTCTCCGGCGGACGCTCGAAGCCCAGGCGGCCGCGATCACCGCCTCGGGAGCCGGAAGCTCCTCCGCCGGGCCGATCGGAACGAAGCCCCGATTTAAACCGCCGGGCTGACCGCGATGCCCGACGGTTATCTCAGCCTCGTCCTCCACGGCCACCTTCCCTATGTCCGTCACCCGGAGCATGACTACTTTCTGGAGGAGAACTGGTTTTACGAAGCCCTGACGGACACCTACCTTCCGCTTCTTCACGTCTTCGAGGGATTGGTGGAGGACGGAATCCCGTTTCGCCTGACCCTGTCCCTATCCCCGACCCTGATCTCGATGATGGCCGATCCGCTGCTCCAGTCCCGCTACCTGCGCCATCTCGACCGGCTGATCGAGCTTTCCCAAAAAGAGCTCGACCGGACCCGGCATCAACCGGACTTTCAGGCCGTCGCGCGGATGTATCACGAGCGTTTCGCCCGGAGCCGGGACCGCTTCCAAAACCGTTACCGCCGGAACCTTCTCCCGGCCTTCCGGAGGCTTGAGGACGCGGGCGCGCTCGAGATCATCACGGCCGCCGCGACCCACGGCTATCTTCCCCTCCTGAGCCCGCAGCCCTTCGCCGTCCGGACCCAGATCCGGGCCGCGGCCGACTATTTCCAACAGACGATGGGCCGCCCCACGGACGGCCTCTGGCTTCCCGAGTGCGGCTATTATCCCGGACTGGATGTTTTCCTCAGGGAGGAAGGCATCCGGTATTTCTTCGTCGAGACGCACGGGCTTGTCTACGCCCAGCCCCGCCCGCGCTTCGGCCACTACGCGCCTGTCTACGGCCCGTCCGGGGTGGCGGCCTTCGGCCGGGACCTCGAATCGTCCAAGCAGGTCTGGAGCGCCGAAGAAGGCTACCCGGGCGATTACGATTACCGGGAATACTACCGCGACATCGGCTTCGATCTCCCGATGGACTACATCCGGCCCTACATCCATCCCGACGGCATCCGGGTCAATACCGGAATCAAATATTACCGGATCACGGGCCGGACGGACGACAAGCGGGCCTACGATCCCGCCCGGGCGACGGAAAAAGCGGCGATCCACGCCGGAAACTTCATGTTCAACCGGCAGCGCCAGGTCGAGCACCTGGCCTCCTCGATGGACCGGCCGCCGCTTCTGGTGGCGCCCTACGACGCCGAGCTGTTCGGGCATTGGTGGTTCGAAGGACCGGAGTGGCTCAACTTCCTGATCCGCAAGCTGGCCTGCGATCAGGACACCGTGGAGCTGATCACGCCCTCGGACTACCTGGATCAATTTCCGGTCAATCAGGAATCCACGCCGTCGGGATCGAGCTGGGGCTATAAAGGGTACAACGAGGTCTGGTTGAACGGCCGGAACGACTGGGTCTGGCGCCATCTCCACAAAGCCGCGCAACGGATGGAAGCGCTCGTCCGCGAATATCCGAACGCGGCCGGGGCGACGCGACGCGCGATGAACCAGGCGGTTCGCGAGCTGCTGCTCGCGCAGAGCTCGGACTGGCCCTTCATGATGAAGACCGGCCAGCAGTCGGAGTACGCCGTGAAGCGCTTCAAGGACCACGTGCTGCGCTTCACGCGGCTCGCGGACGAGATCGAGTCGGGCTCGGTGGATGAAGGGTGGATGAAGGAATTGGAAGACCGGGACAACCTTTTTCCGGATCTGGATTACCGGCGGTTTCGTTAAGATTGATCCCGTTTATTTACCCGGTCAGTTTTTTCGCAGAAGCGCTTCTGACGCCGTAAGAAATTCCTTCGCCTGGTTTACAAGAGTCTGCGCCTTCATCAAACAGCCACGCCTTCTCGTTGAATGTTCCGAACCAAGGACTTTTGCTTTTCTTTCCAGTCTGAAACACGCAGGGGTATCAGCGAAATGGTGATCTCGCACTCTAAAGAAAGGTCGGTCACCAACTGACCGGTTCTTTGAATTTCAAACCAGGGCCGTTCAAACTGATCGAGAATCATGGCCACATCCAGGTCCGAGCCGGACCTCTCCTCGCCGCGCGCGTAAGAACCGTAAAGATACAGCCCTTTCAGCCGTTCGCCATAGATCTTCGCGAGCGATGTCTTTAGTTTCCGTAGCACCTCTTGAGTGGTCTTACTCATCCCCTCTCTCCTTTTCTATTCAACCAGTACCGTCGCCCCAATCCGCCGACGGAGGGCAGGATGCATCCTGCCCCTACAAATTGACATCCCCTTCGCATCTTCCTATACTGATTCAGACTTTCCGGAAAAACCGAGGGAGACCGCATGTCCGAGGCTCCAAAACCAATTATAAACCTGATCGAACGCTTCGAACGCAATGTCGAATCCTACCATAATACGACTTACAATGAAACCCAAGTGCGTCAAGAATTCATCAATCCGTTCTTTGAAGCGCTTGGATGGGATATCACCAACAAGGCCGGCCATGCCGAGGCCTACAAAGACGTCATCCACGAAGACGCCATCAAGGTCGGCAGCGCCACGAAGGCCCCCGATTATTGTTTCCGCATCGGCGGCGCGCGCAAGTTTTTCCTTGAGGCCAAGAAACCTTCCGTCAGCATCAAAGATGACGCCAGTCCCGCCTATCAGCTCCGCCGTTATGCATGGAGCGCCAAGCTGCCGCTCTCGATCCTGACCGACTTTGAAGAGTTTGCCGTCTACGACTGTCGTATTCCTCCGAAGACCAACGACAAACCAAGCACCGGCCGCATTCTATACCTTACCTACAAAGAGTATGCCTCGCGCTGGGATGAACTGGCCTCGATTTTTTCGAAGGATGCCGTCCTCAAAGGCTCCTTTGACAAGTTCGTTACAACGGGTAAAGGGAAACGCGGCACCTCCGAGGTGGACTCGGAGTTTTTGAACGAGATCGAAGCCTGGCGCAACGCGCTGGCCCACAACCTTGCTTTGCGAAACACGAAACTCAGCGTTCGTGATCTTAACTTCGCCGTTCAGCGGACGATAGACCGGATTATTTTTCTGCGAATGTGTGAAGACCGCGGCATTGAGTCCTATGGACAACTCCAGGCCTTGCTCAACGGTGAAAATACCTATGAACGGCTGCGCTATGTTTACGGTCTGGCCGATGACCGTTACAACTCCGGCATTTTTCATTTCAAACAGGAAAAAGGAAGAGCCGAGTCGCCGGATGAATTAACTCCGGGTCTAATTATCGACGATAAAGTCCTTAAAGATATCATCCGTCGCCTCTACTATCCAGAAAGCCCGTATGAATTTTCAGTGTTGAGCGCGGATATTCTCGGCAACGTCTATGAACAGTTCCTGGGCAAGGT